>JADGCR010000359.1 GCA_015228895.1 Magnetococcales bacterium | reverse complement strand
TGGCGGGGGGGTTGGGTTCCCGTCTTGCGCCGCTCACCGACATGATTCCCAAGCCACTATTAAAAGTAGGCTCCAAGCCGATTCTTGAGGTGATCTTGGAGAGTTTCATCGCCTACGGGTTTCACCGGTTTTTCCTGTCGGTCAACTATCGCAAGGAGATGATCAAGGAGTATTTCGGGGATGGTTCCGGTTGGGGGGTGGAGATCGACTACCTGGAAGAGAATGGCCGTCTGGGTACGGCGGGCTCCCTCTCCCTGTTCAAGGAGCGTCCGGAGAAGCCGTTTTTTGTCATGAATGGCGACCTGTTGACCCGGATCAACTTTCAGCACGTCCTGGATTTTCACCTGGAGCATCAATCCCGCGCCACCCTCTGCGTGCGCAAGGTGGAGCAGACGGTGCCCTACGGCGTGGTGCGGCTGGACGCCCATCGCCTGGTGACCATCGAGGAGAAACCGGTCCAGGAGTATTTCGTCAACGCGGGCATCTATTTGTTGGACCCGGAAGTGCTTTCCTTCATCCCCGGCGGGCAGTATTTCGACATGCCGACCTTGTTTCAGAACATCATCAAGCGGGGCGAGACCACGGCGGCGTTTCCGTTCCTGGACTACTGGATGGACATTGGCCGCATGGGGGATTTCCGTCAGGCGTGCCGGGACTACCCGGAGGTGTTCGCGGCTTGACGCGCCATGGGAGGCGTCCTGGCCGGTAAATAATTCTCCCCATGCTCCCCTTGCGTGCTGTATAATGGCCCACATCGTTGGCGAGGGGTTCCGGGAATGGAGATGCCATGAAAAGCAAGGGTCGTCGGCAGCGCGGGGGCAACAGACAGGGCACCCTGGAGGAACGCCTGGATCGCATCGAGGATGTGCTGCAAGCCATGCTCCATGTGGCCTACAAGGAGCGGATGGAAAAGGAGAACCAGATCGGGCAGCAGGCCAGGGTGATCACCACCCTGGACAACGAACTGAAACGCTCGAAGAATATCGCCAACGCCCTGACCAGCTGCAACGAAGCCCTGGTCCGCTCCACCTCCGAGGCGCAGTTTTTGCTGCAAGTCTGTGAACTGGTGGTCAAGAGCGGTGATTATCAGTTGGTGTGGATCGGTTTCGCCAGTCAGGACGCGGACCGGACCATTGTGCCTGTGGCCCAGTATGGTTTCGAGGATGGCTACCTGGAAAAACTCAAGCTCTCCTGGGACGAAACCGTGATCGGGGGGCAGGGAGCCGCCGGGCGGGCGGTTCGCAATCGCTGCGCGGAAACCGTGAATGACATCGCCAACGATCCGTCCGCCAGTTATTGCCGGGAGGAGGCCCTCAAGCGGGGATACGCCGCGTTGATCGCCTTGCCGGTGGTGCTGGAAGAGGAGGCCACGGTCGGCGTGTTGAACATCTATTCCAAGGATGCGTTCGTCTTCAACAGCGATGAGGTCAAATTGTTGTCCAGAATGGCCATGGACATCGCCTACGGCATCTCGTCCATCCGCAAATCCCACCGAAACCGCCTGGTCGAGAAGAAAAACCAACTGGAATACAAATCCAGGATCGTCATCTCGAACCTGCTGGAAACCTCCCTCAAGCCCATCACCCTGGTGCGGATGCTGGAGGCGTGTCTGGAGTTGATCCTCTCCATTCCCTGGGTCTCCATTCTGTCGAAGGGATCGATCTTTTTGTTCGACGCCGAGAACACGATCCTCAAGATGGCGACCCAAAGGAGCCTGTCCACCCCCTTGTTGAAGCTGTGCGAAACCGTTGAATTGGGATACTGTCTCTGTGGACGGGCGGCCATGGAGCGGAAGATCGTGTTTTCATCCTGTCTGGACGAGCGGCACGAGGTCCGTTTCGAGGGGATCGCGGAACATGGGCATTACTGTATTCCCATCATGGCGGATGACCAGTTGCTGGGGGTGCTGAATCTGTATGTGGTGCACAACCACGAGAACGACAAGGACCAGGAACTGTTCTTGAGCACCGTCGCCAACACCCTGGCGGGCATCATCCAAAGAAAGGCGGCGGAAGAGCAGATTCATCTGTTGGCCAATACGGACAGTCTGACCGGCGTCGCCAACCGTCGGGCCTTCATGGAACGTCTGGATCTGGAGGTGGCCAAGGCCAAACGTGAAAAATTGAATTTCGCCGTCCTGTATCTGGATCTGGACCGCTTCAAGCAGGTCAACGATCAACTGGGCCACAAGGCCGGCGATCAACTCCTGATCCAGGTGGTCAAGCGCGTCAAGAGCGTGCTGCGGGAGACCGACACCCTCGGTCGCATCGGCGGGGACGAGTTTGCCCTGGTATTGCCCCACTCTCCTTTTGCCGGCGCGCAGTTCGTGGCGGAAAAGATCATCCATTTATTGAATCAACCCTTCGCGATCACCGGACAGGAGGTGAGCATCGGCATCAGTATCGGGTGCAGCATCTATCCCGACCATGGCACCGTTGGCGACCTGCTGCTGCAAAAGGCCGATTGCGCCTTGTACGCCGTCAAGTCCAGAGGCAAGAACAGCGTGCTCCTCTATGAGGAGTCGTTCGCGGAGATGAAATCGTGAACCGGGCAACCGGCCCGCAGGATCAATCGGCGCGCAGCCACCTTGTGAGGCGTCGTTCGTGGAGATGAAATCGTGAACCGGGTAACCGGCCCGCAGATCAATAGGTGCGCAGCCACCTTTCCACCAGGGCGGAGAGGGTGCCGCTGGCCTGGCTGTTCCAGGCCCGTCCCCGCCCGATATCCTCGTTGAGATGGCGGCCCATTTTGGCGTCGAAG
>JADGCR010000358.1 GCA_015228895.1 Magnetococcales bacterium | reverse complement strand
CGAATCCCTGCTGGGCATCATCAACGACATCCTGGACATCTCCAAGATCGAAGCGGGCAAGCTGACCATGGAGGCCATCGAGTTCCGCCTGGAGGACGTGTTCGACAATCTGGCCAATCTGGTGGGGATGAAGGCCGAGGACAAAGGTCTGGAACTGCATTTCGACATTGGCCCCGATGTGCCCATGGCGTTGATCGGCGATCCTTTGCGGCTGGGACAGATTCTGGTCAATCTGGGCAACAACGCGGTCAAATTCACCGAAAAGGGCGACGTCGTGGTCAAGGTGCGCCAGGAGGAGACGGACGGAACACGCACCAAACTGCATTTCATCGTGCGCGACAGCGGCATCGGCATGACTCCGGAGCAGCAGGGACGGCTGTTCCAATCGTTCAATCAGGCGGACACCTCCACCTCGCGCAAGTTCGGCGGCACCGGTTTGGGTTTGGTCATCTCGAAAAAATTGTCGGAGTTGATGGGCGGTGAAATCTGGGTGGAGAGCGAATACGGCCTTGGCAGCACCTTCCAGTTCACCGCCTGGCTGGGGCTGGGGAGTGCCTCCCCTGGCGAGAACTTGCGGGTGGGACGGGATATCGCCAACCTGCGACTCCTGGTGGCAGACGACAACGCCACGGCCCGCCAGATCCTGGCCGACATGGCCGACAATCTCGGTTTTCGGGTGGAGACGGCCAACGGCGGCAAGGAGGCGATGGCCAAGGTGGAAGCGGCGGCGTATGCCAACGATCCCATCCAGGTGGTGCTCATGGACTGGCAGATGCCCGATATGGATGGCATCACCACGGCCCGCGCCCTGCACGAAAATCCCGACCTTCAGGAGTTGCCCCTGGTGATCATGGTCACGGCCTACGGTCGGGAGGAGGCCGCTTTGGCGGGGGCGAACGTGGAGATCAAGGAGTTCCTCACCAAACCGGTCTCCTCCTCCACCCTTCTGGACGCGGTATTGACCGCCCTGGGGCGGGAGTTGGTCACCCATCGTCGTACCGGTCAGCGGCAGGACGAGACGCACGCAGCCGCAGCCCGCCTGCGCGGAGCCAAGGTGTTGCTGGTGGAGGACAACGAGATCAACCAGGAGTTGGCCCTGGAGTTGTTGGCAGGCGCGGGGATCAACGCCGACGTGGCCAATAACGGCCAGGAGGCCCTGGACCTGCTGGCAGCGGGGCGTTACGATGGTGTCTTGATGGACGTGCAGATGCCGGTGATGGACGGCTACACTGCGGCGCGGGAAATCCGCAAGCGGGAGGCGTGGCGAACCCTGCCGGTGATCGCCATGACGGCCAACGCCATGGCCGGAGATCGGGAAAAGGCGACGGGAGCCGGGATGAACGACCACATCGCCAAACCGATCAACGTGCGAGAGATGTTCACCACCATGGCGCGATGGATCACCCCGTCGGGTCTTGTGAGCGTGGAAACACCGCTCACCTCCTCTGTCCCGACCACGCCAGCGGAGCTGCCGGAGCACCTGCCGGGCATTGATCTGGCGGACGGGCTGGCGCGTTGCAATGGCGACAAGGCCCTCTATCGCCGTTTGCTGGACAAGTTCCGCGCCAATCAGGCCGATATCCTGACGCGGGTACAGGAACATTGGGCAGGTCAGGAACGGGAAGAGGCGATACGTCAGGTCCATACCCTCAAGGGGGTGGCGGGCAGCGTGGGGGCCAAGGCGTTGCAACAGGCGGCCAAGGAGCTGGAATCCTCCCTCAACGCCGGTCGGGCCGACCCGGCCCTGTTGGACGCCGTGGCTGCCCAACTGGTCCCGGTGATGGAGGGACTGGAGGTGTTACGGCCTCCGGCGGCACTCCATAACAGCAGCGCCATCGACTGGGAACGGGTGGATGCCTTGTGCGCGCAACTGCGCATCCTGTTGACGGATGACAATGCGGAAGCCGCCAATCTGGCACCGGAACTGGCCGCCCTGCTCACCGACGCCAAATATGACGGGCCGCTCAAAACCCTGTCGGAGCAGGTGGCGCGCTATGACTTCGAAGGCGCTTTGAGCCTCCTCGATCAACTGACCGCGCTGGTCACGGAACGCCAGGTCACGTCCGCCCTGGACTGGGAGGCCATCCGGGCGGGCCTGAAGCGCCTGCTGGAGCTGTTGGCAGACAACGATACCGACGCAGTGGAGTCCCTGGACGCCCTGCACCCCCTGTTGCACTCCCTCCCGGAGCTGCAACAGGAGCTGAAACACTTAAACGCCCTGGTAGGACGTTACGACTTTGATTCAGCCATCGCCGCCGCCCGAACTCTGGCGGAAAAATTGGAGCGCTGCTCATGAGCAGCCATCCTCAATCTCATCACCGTCATGGCGACGGATATGGATTGCAAACAGCCCATGACCATCATGAAGGCGGCGGGCTGGAATTACCCAATGAAGGATTTGGGATTTCTGGAGGGGTTTATGGAAAACCATTTGCATGAAAAAGCAACCATTCTGGTGGTGGATGACACCCCGGAAAATATCGATGTACTCAGTGGCGTACTGCGCGCCGAGTACAAGGTGAAGGCGGCCTTGAACGGCGCAAAAGCCTTGCGCATTGCTGGTGCCGATCCCCGCCCGGACATGATCCTTTTGGATGTGCTGATGCCGGAGATGGACGGCTACGAGGTGTGCAGACAGCTCAAGTCCAGGTCGGAGACCGCGGCGATCCCGGTGATCTTCCTCACCTGCAAGGATGGTCAGGACGACGAATCGGTGGGATTGCAGATGGGCGCGGTGGATTTCGTGCGCAAGCCGAGCAGCG
>JADGCR010000357.1 GCA_015228895.1 Magnetococcales bacterium | reverse complement strand
GGGATCTCCGCCTCCGGCAACTCCCCCAATCTGCTGGCCGCCTTTACCAAAGCCAGGAGCATGGGCATCCGCACCGTGGCCCTGACCGCCTTCGACGGCGGCAAGATGCGCGCCATGGCCGACGAGGGGATCCACGTCCCCACGGAAACCGGTGAGTACGGCCCGGCGGAGGATGCCCACCTGATCCTGGACCACCTGGTCGGGGCCTATCTCACCAGACTGGTGGGCGGAGCCTGAAGAGGCCGCCACCAGGACTCCCTCTCCAGATACCAGGCGATGGTCTTCCTGATCCCGGTGGCGAAATTCTCCATGGGGGCGTACCCCAGGTCGCGACCGATCCGGCCCGCGTCGATCGCATAACGCCGGTCGTGACCCGGACGGTCGGCAACGAACGTCAGCAACTCCTCGGACGCGCCCCTGGCCACCAGAACGCCCTTGGGATAGCGCCGGGCCAGGGCGGGGTCCTCCGCGAAGGCCCGGTCCAACTCCCGGCACAACAGCCGCACGATGTCGATATTCTTCCATTCGGCGTTGCCGCCGATGTTGTACACCTCACCCGGCCGCCCCTGTTTCAGGATCAGGTCGATGCCGCGACAGTGATCGTCCACGTACAGCCAGTCCCGCACGTTCAACCCGTCGCCGTAAACCGGCAGGGGCTTGTTGTCCAGGATGTTGACGATCATCAGGGGGATCAACTTCTCCGGAAACTGGAACGGTCCGTAATTGTTGGAACAGTTGCTGGTGGTGACCATCAGGCCATAGGTGTGGTGATAGGCCCGCACCAGATGATCCGAGGCGGCCTTGCTGGCGGAATAGGGGGAGTTGGGCTGATACCGGTGCTCCTCGGCGAAGGGGGGATCCTCCGGTCGCAGCGACCCGTACACCTCGTCGGTGGAGACATGGTGAAAACGGTGGCGCTCTCCAGCCCGCCCCTCGTCCAGCCAGACCCGGCGGGCCGCCTTCAGCAGGGCGTGGGTGCCGACGATGTTGGTCTCGATAAAGGCGTCCGGCCCCAGAATGGAGCGATCCACATGGGATTCGGCGGCGAAATGGACCAGGGTGCGGATCCCCTCCTCCCGCAGCAGACGCTCGACCAATTCCTGATCGTTGATGGAACCCCGCACAAACCGCCAGTTCCCCTCTCCCCGCGACGCCTCCAGGCTGGCCAGATTGCCCGCGTAGGTCAAGGCGTCCAGCACCACCAGTCGATCCTGCGGGTGGCGTCGCGACCAATATCGGACGAAATTGGCCCCGATGAACCCGGCTCCTCCGGTTACCAACAGCTTTTCCATGGCGTGTCCCACAGCTCCTTTCAAGGCGAAAAAGTTCAACCTACAAAACCAGTTAAACCGCATAAAGCACCGCGCGCGGCCAGGATGCAAGGAAAAAAAATTTCCCATTCCCCATGAATTCTACTTCCAGAGTGAATCAGCACAAGCTATGATTCGCAGTCAGATAGGTACTCACAATCGACTGAGGCTCTTGTCGGGTGGTTTCCCATGGAGTGGCCGGACAACGACTGCAATCACGCGCGCTGCATTTCATTCGTTGTCTCTTGTATCCATGCTCCCCACCTTGAAGAATCAAGGGCGACGACGCAATCGTTTGTCTTCGTGCCGCCAGGGCTTTGCTTGCACACTGACCTGGAAAAAACGGACAAACCATGATTGAGCCGTCGTTTATCGCCTCGGCCGCCGATGGGTACCACATTAATGGCCTGCTCTGCTATCGCACTACTCATGCATCGCAAGGGAAAGGAAGACATGGATACGCTTTTCATTCTGGCCGTGGCGGCGGTGATCATAGTCCTGATTTTCGACTACACCAACGGATTCCACGACGCATCTAACATCATTGGTACCATCATCGCTTCACGGGCCATGACCCCGATTCAATCGGTCATCGTCGTGGCCACTTTCGAACTCCTCGGACCCATTCTGGGTGGAACCGCGGTAGCCAACACCATCGGCAAGTTTTTGACTGTCGATAATCTGCCACAAATCGTTTCGGTTTCGATCATCCTGTGCGGCATTGTCGGAGCCATCTTCTGGAACATGCTCACCTGGTGGTTCGGTCTCCCCTCCTCCTCCTCCCACGCCCTGGTGGGTGGTCTGATCGGAGCGGTGATCGTCTCCGCCGGGACCGGCAACGTGCTGTGGGGCTTTTCCGAACTCATGCACGGCAAGGTGGTCGGCTTCACCAAGATCCTGATGTCCCTGCTGGTCTCGCCGGTTCTGGGCTTCTGGGTGGGTTTCCTCATCCACCGCTTCATGCGCGGCATGCTGCGCAACGCCAAGCCCTCGGCCAACAAGCCGTTGCGCAAGATCCAGTTCATCACCGCCGCCGGCCTGGCCTTCTCCCACGGCGCCAACGACGCCCAGAAGAGCATGGGCATCATCACCCTGGTGCTGGTGCTGGGCGGCTTCATCGACAAGTTCGTGGTGCCCACCTGGGTGATCTTCTCCTGCGCCCTGGTCATCACCCTGGGGATCCTCTCCGGCGGTTGGCGCATCGTGCGCACCGTGGGCTTCGGCATCTTCAAGGTGCGGCCACTGCACGCCCTGGACACCCAGCTCACCTCCGGAACGCTGATTCTGTCCGCTTCGCTTCTGGGCGCCCCGGTCTCCACCACCCACGTGGTGAGTTCCGCCATCATGGGCATCGGCGCCTCCGAGCGGCCCAAGGCGGTGCGCTGGGCCAAGGCCAAAGAGATCGTCAGCACCTGGGTCATCACCATCCCCAGCGCCGGCATCGTGGGCGCCCTGACCTATTAT
>JADGCR010000356.1 GCA_015228895.1 Magnetococcales bacterium | reverse complement strand
GCCGGACTCTCTTCTCTGGCCATGGGTTTAGGTGGCAAATCCCTGCTCTGGGGTCCGGTGGCCACCGCCATCGTCTGGGGGCTGGCCTGCTCCACCCTCCTCACCCTGTTCCTGATCCCGCTGCTTTATTTGACCTTCACAAGAAAACAACGCACAGACTCCCCCCTCACTTCAACGCCCGGACATTCAGACTGATGGGGAGACCGAAATAGGGGGTCAAGGTGCTGGAATCGTCGAACAGTCCAAAAAAATCCACCCGTTGCACGGCGCGAAATCCCGCATCCCGCAAATAGACCTCAAGGATTGGGTAATTGAAACCAATGTAATGAAAATCCTCCCTGTCCATCTGGCCGCCAAACATCATTCGCATGACGTGGAACCGTTCCCGCAAGGAGAGGCGCGGATCCAGAAACAGGCGACTCAAGGTGTCCAGATCGGGCACGCTGACGCTCAATGAGCCGCCGGGTTTGAGAATCCGGTGGAATTCCGACAGAGCGGCGGGCAAAAGCTTCTGGTAGGGGAGATGTTCCACCACATGGGAGGCGTAGAGTTCATCGCAGCATCGATCCGGAAAGAAACCCAGATCGCTGCAATCGCCGACGAAATCCACCCCCGGATCCGCCTTGATATTGAAATTGTGCCACCCCTCCCTGCGTTCCCGTCCCCCCCCGATGTTCAGACGGAACGGTTGAGGCAGCGCCAGGGAGCGCTGTCCGGTCACACCTTCCGGTCTCCCGACGCCGGGGTCCACCAGGTATAGATCCCCGGCAGGCCGCGATAGCGTTGCTTCTCGTCCATGCCATAGCCCACCAGACGCACATCCGGGACTTCGTATCCAAGGAAATCCAACGGCATCGGATCCGGGTCCGTCACCGTCTTGTGCACCAGAACCGCCACCTGGATGGAGTGGGGACGACACTCCGTCATCAACCAGCGGTACAACCGCTTGAGACTGCCCCCACTGTCCATGAGGATATCCACGATGATCAGACGGCGACCCCGGAGATATTCCCGGTCCTCCGTGGTCATCATCACATGGGGGTCCGAGGCGCGGGCGTGCACCAGGACCACGGGAACCGGCCTGGAAAGGGCGCGCAACAGATCCGCGCCGAACAGGAAGCCCCCCTTCATGACCACCACCAGCACCGGCTCCTCTTCGAGGGGCAGCGCGGCGATCACCTCCCGATCGATGCGCCGGGCCATGTCGGCCACCGCCTCCCGAATCCGGTCCGCGTCGATCAGAAGCGTCAAATGGTCCAATGAGTCACTCACCCCAGAACACCTCCTTCGTCTTCTGTCAGCCGTTCCGTTTCAAAAACCGACTCAGGAAGTTCAAGTCGTAGCGACCCCGCACGAACGCCCCATCCCGGAGAATCCGCTGATGCAGCGGCAAGGTGGTCTTGATCCCGCTGATCACGTATTCATCCAGGGCGCGGCGCATGCGGGCCACGGCCTCGGCCCGGTCCGCCCCGTGGACGATGAGCTTGCTGATCAACGAATCGTAATAGGGGGGAATCCGGTAACCCGCGTAGGCGGCGGAATCCACCCGCACCCCGCCACCACCCGGAGGATGGTATTCGGTGATCAGGCCCGGACAGGGAATGAACCGTTCCGGGTCCTCCGCGTTGATCCGGCACTCGATGGAATGGCCGGTGAAGCGCACCTGCTCCTGGGTGAGGGTCAGGGGCAGGCCGGCGGCCACCCGGATCTGTTCCTTGACCAGATCCAGGCCGGTGACCATCTCCGTCACCGGGTGCTCCACCTGAATCCGGGTGTTGACCTCGATGAAATAGAACTTGCCGTCGGACTGCAAGAACTCGAAGGTGCCCGCCCCGGTGTATCCCACCGCCAGGGCCGCCTTGGTGGCCATGCTCCCCAGCGTATCCCGCTCCTCCTGGGTGACCACGGGAGAGGGGGACTCCTCCAGAATTTTTTGATGCCGACGCTGCAACGAGCAATCCCGCTCCCCCAGATGAATGGCGTTGCCATGTTGATCCACCAGGATCTGGATCTCCACGTGCCGGGGATTCTTGAGATATTTCTCGATGTAGACCTCATCGTTCTTGAAGAACTGCTGGGCCTCGTTCTTGGCCACGGTATAGCCGTTGATGAGGGCCGCGTCGGTATGCACCACCTTCATCCCCCGTCCGCCGCCGCCGCCCGCCGCCTTGATGATGACCGGATAACCGATCTCACGGGCGACTTTCAGGGCCGTCTCCTCGTTGGGAACCGCCCCCTGGGAACCTTCCACCACGGGAACCCCGGCGTCGATCATCGCCTGCCGGGCGCGCACCTTGTCCCCCAGCAGACGGATCACCTCCGGTTCCGGACCGATGAAGGTCAGACCGGAGGCCTGAATGATCTCCGCGAACGCGGCGTTCTCGGAGAGGAAGCCGTAACCGGGATGGATCGCCTGGGTATCGGTGATCTCGGCGGCCGCCATGATGGCCGCCACGTTGAGATAGGAGTCCATGGAGGCGGGAGGGCCGATACAGACCGACTCGTCCGCCAGTTTGACATGCATGGCCTCCGCGTCCGCGGTGGAGTGCACGGCGATGGTCTGGATACCCAACTCCTTGCAGGCGCGATGCACCCGCAAGGCGATCTCGCCCCGGTTGGCGATCAGGATTTTATTGAACATAGGCATATCAGCTCGGCTCGACCAGAAACATCTCTTCCCCGTACTCCACGGGTGTGGCGTTCTCCTTCACGATGCTCACCACGCGACCACTCACCTCCGACTCGATTTCGTTCATGAGTTTCATGGCCTCGATGATGCA
>JADGCR010000355.1 GCA_015228895.1 Magnetococcales bacterium | reverse complement strand
GCCTCCTACTCCAACGCCGCCTACGCCAACAGCGCCATGGCCTATTACACCAACATGGGATTGCCGGTCTTCCTGGAACAAGGCCAGAATCAGGACAAGACGTTCCAACGCGTCTGGATCGGGCCTTTCAAGGAGCAATCCCAGGCCAACGCCGCCAGAGAGCGGATCCGCGTCATTCCGAATCAGAACCCGGCTGAGGTCATCAAGAGATGAACACCCCCCCCGATTTCATCACGCGCGGAACCGTCATCGCCTTTCTGGGTGGCGGGGCCATGGCCGGAGCCATGATCAAGGGATTGCTGAACGCCGGGATGCCGGCGGACCGCCTCCGGGTATCGGAGCCCGACGGGCAGCAACGCCACGCCCTGCACCAGCAATACGGCGTTCCGGTGTTTCCGGACAACAGAAGCGCCCTGGAGGGGGCCGGGGTCGTGATCGTGGCGGTCAAGCCGGGGGTGGTGGCCACGGTGTTGCAGGAGATCGCCGCGCACCTGCAAGCCGGGGTGTTGATCCTGTCCATCGCGGCGGGCGTGCCCCTCGCGGCCCTGGCCGGTCGCCTGCCCGAGAACCAGCCCCTGGTGCGGGTGATGCCCAACACTCCCGCCTTGGTGGGTGCGGGCATTTCGGCTTTGCTCCCTGCGACCCATACCGGGCCGGAGATGCGTCTGTTGGCGCGGCAGATCATGAGCGCCATCGGCCTGGTGGAGGAGATCGACAACGAGGCGTTGATGGATGGGATCACCGCCCTTTCCGGCTCCGGTCCGGCCTATGTCTATCTGATCGCCGAGGCCCTTTCGGATGGCGGGGTGGCCTGCGGCCTGCCGAGGGCGTTGTCGGATCGGCTGGCGGTGCGCACCCTGCTGGGATCGGCCAAACTGATGGAAGAGACGGGATCGCATCCCGGAGTCCTGAAAAATCAGGTCACCTCCCCTGGCGGCACCACCATCGCCGGTCTGGAACCTTTGGAAAAGGCCGGGGTGCGTGGTACTCTCATGGCAGCCGTCATGGCGGCCTGCCAGCGCTCCAGAGAGTTGGGCGGCCAGACGAAATCTTGATCGGAATCACTTTAGGGAGAACCAAAACCCATGGGCATCACAAGTTCCATAGGTACGCTGCTGGATTTCGTTCTGGGGATCTTCGGTTGGATGATCCTGATCCGGGTGTTGCTCTCCTGGGTCAATCCCGATCCGTACAATCCCATTGTCCAATTTCTGGTGCGGGCCACCGAGCCGGTGCTGGAACCCTTCCGGAGGTTCATCCCGTCCGTGGCCGGACTGGACATCTCCCCGTTGGTCGCCTTGATGGCGGTCCATTTTGTCCAACGGTTGGTGGGCACGCTCTTTCATGGGGGCGCGGGGGGCGGACTCTCCTCCCTGCTGGCGGAGATTCTGGGACTGGCGCACCTGCTGATGACGGTCTACCTGTTGCTGTTGCTGGCCCGGAGCGGATTCCATTTCCACTCGTGGCACAGTTTCCGGCAAAAGAAGCCCGCGCGCATCGATTTGAGTCATCCGCTGATTCGGATTGTCTTCCAGTTCACCGAGCCGGCCGTGAGACCGTTGCGGCGCTGGGTGCCCACGATGGCGGGCATGGACATCACCCCCATGGCCGCGGTCGGCGTGGTGTTGATGCTCCTGTCCCTGCTTGGGGATTTGATCCTGGGATTGGCCGCGCCTTATCCGTCGATGCATTAGACATGAGCGTGACGCGTTGGGAAGGGGACGACCTGATCCTCGCGGTGCGGGTGCAACCCCGGGCCTCGCGGGAGAAACTCGGCGGGGTGCGGGAAGGCCATCTCAGCGCCGCATTGACCGCGCCACCCGTGGATGGCGCGGCCAACGAGGCCCTGCAAAAACTGTTGGCCAGGAGTCTGGAGGTGGCCCCTGGACGGGTGCGGATCGTTCAGGGGGAACACTCCAGAAACAAGACGGTCCGCATCATCGGACCAGACCGTGAAACGGTGGCGCTCTTTTCCCGGCGGATGGGCCTGGCCTCTTCCTGAAGCGACGGATCAGCCGGTGGCCAGGGACTCATCGACCCAGGCGTACAGTTTGGTCTTGGGCATGGCCCCGATTTTGGTGGCGTGGATCTTGCCATCCTTGAAAATCATGAGGGTGGGAATGCCCCGCACGCCGTAACGGCCAGGCGTGCCGGGATTGTGATCGATATTCAACTTGGAGACGATCAGACGCCCCTTGTAATCCACGGCCAACTCTTCCAGAAAGGGAGCGATTTGCTTGCAGGGGCCACACCAATCGGCCCAGAAATCGACCAGGATCGGCATGGCCGCTTGCAAGACGTCGCGCTCAAAAGCGGCGTCGGAGGTTTGCAGAATGTTCTCGCTCATGACGCTGATGGCTCCTTCAGGGGGGTGGCAGGCTGTAAAAGGTCACCGGTGGTGTTTCAAACATCACAACACCCCGAAACACGCCTCTAAGCTATAACTCCGCCCACAAAATGTCAACCGCGTCCGAGTGTCTTTTGTGCCGAATTGGAATCTTGCGCGCCAAACCGTGCAAGGCCCTTTGACAGCGGGGTGGTCTGTACCTTATGCTTGCGTGAATCCATGGGATCGGTCGCAAAGGCGTGGTTAGCTCAGTTGGATAGAGCGTTGGCCTCCGAAGCCAAAGGTCATTGGTTCGAATCCAATACCGCGCACCAATTAAATCAACAAGTTACAGCCACTCGCAAGGGTGGCTTTTTTGTTTCAGCACCCACATCTAGTACCCAGCAGAAAAAAATCGCATCGCCGGTCAAAATCCCGACACTCTCTTCCCCGTGCCAG
>JADGCR010000354.1 GCA_015228895.1 Magnetococcales bacterium | reverse complement strand
CTCTTCCACCTGTCCGGCCAGCCAGTGGGTGTTGATCAGCACTTCATCCACCCCCTGGGAACGGAGATGATCCAACCAGATGGACAGCAGAGGCCGGCCATCGATGGGCAGAAGACACTTGGGGATGGTGTCGGTCATGGGTCGGAAGCGTGTTCCGAGACCCGCCGCCAGGATGATGGCTTTCATGGTGCGCTCAACTCTTGGGTCAAAAGGGCTGAAGTGGGGGGTGGCGATGGAGAAAACGTAACATTACTGAAGGGTTTCGGTCAACCAGCGATGAAAGCGCGCGGCGCGCACCGTGTGGGTGAACTGCCGGGCGATGGCGTTCTGACGCTGGATCCGCTCCTCCGGCGCGGGGGTCAGGGCGGCGGCCTGGATGGCGCGGGCGAAATCCGCCGGGTCGGGCCGGGCGAGAAACGCGCTGTCCGTGCCGGTCACCAGATGGACACTGGGAAAGTCCACCGCCACGATGGGGACGCGGGTGGCCATGGCCTCGAACAGTTTCATCGGCGAGGTGAGGTAACGCGCCCGCATGTTGTCTCCCATGGGCAGCGCCAGCACCGAGGAGCCGTTCAACACCTCTTCCACCAGCACGCGGGGTTGCACGAAACCGCGAAAATCCACCCGTCCGGTCAGGGCGTGTTTTTTTTCCATTTCCCGGATATGGCTCTGACTCGCGGCGAAGCCGCCGCTCCCCCCCTTGCCTCCGGCGATGCGCAGGGTGAAGCGGTGATCCAGTTGCCCAACCGCCGCGAAGAGCAACTCGACGTTTTTCCAGGCGGTGAACTGTCCGGTATAGGTCACCACGAATGGACCGTCTTTGGACCAGGGGGGCGGGGCGGCCTGGGAAAAGTGGTCCAGGTCCACCCCGTTGGGGAGATTGATCAGGGGAGGGTATGAGGTGAATTCCTGTTTCAGGATCACCTCCTGGGAAAAGTTGTTGAGCAGCAGGCCGTCGATGAGGCCCAACAGGGTCGCGGTCTTTTTCTTGAGTCCGGCCACATCCTCGTTGCGCTTGGTGGGCAGCAGATGGGGAAAACCGTCCTCGTGGGCTTCGTAGAGGGCGCGGCAGGAGGAACCCAGCAGGGGTTTCAGCCATTTCAAGTCCATGGCCTTGTTGAAATGACGGGTGACAAAGACTTTTCCCGGCGCCCGGTCCCGGAGGGCGGAAAACAGGAAGGCGATTTTCAGACGGGTGCGCCACTGCTCCAAAGGTCCCTTGCGCACCAGCAGATGGATCTTCTCCTCCCCGATATAGGCCCGGATCTCATCAAAGCCCGCCTCGTCCTGATAGCTGCCGTACAGAAAAATCTCGTGGCCCAGACGCGCCAGATGGAGATACTCGTGGATCACTCCGAGGGTGATGCCGGAATGAAAATGGAACTCCAGGGGGTGGTAGATGTAAATCCGCATGGGTGGACCTTTTGTCTCAAGCCACGTCGGTTTGACGCTGACCAGAGTCACTTTAACAAAAAGCGCGGGAGGCGTCCATGGACCGGGCGCGGCGGGGAGTTTTTTTGGCCGCCGCGCCCGGCGTCACGGCGGATCAGGAGGCCATGATGCGAAAATAGTTGTCGAATGTCGCCGTTTTCAGGATCAGCATGATGCGGGGGTTGCAGTTGATCAGACTGATGTTCGCCTGGTCGTCTCCGCAATGGTTGCGCATCAGCAGCAGCATGCCCAGGGCGGAGCTGTCGAAATGGGTCACCCCCTGAAAATCGATTTCATAGGAGATGCGGGGAGAACGGTGCACATAGAGATCCCGGAACTCCCGATGCATTTTGAAGTTGAATTCCGTGGGCAGACGGACGCTGACTGTGGAGTGGGATACGTTCGTGACGATCATGGGGGGCTCCTTGCAATGAAAACGGTCCAATCGTTCGACAGGTTTGACTTCATGACCAGGCCACCTCCACCAGGGTGATGTCGTCTGACGGTTCGCCCCCGGCGCGAAAGGTTTCCAGGATGGGCAGCAGGCTTTCCAACGCTTCCGAGGGGTGGAGGGCTTCCAGAAACCGGCCCATCCGTTCCTCGCCGAAGAAGTCCCCGGTGGAAGAACGCGTCTCCACGCTTCCATCGGAATAGAGATAAATCCGGTCGCCCGGTTCCAGGGGGTATTCCGCGCCGGAAAGGGTGTCGTCCAACTGTTTCCTGATGCCCAGAGGGGGGAGCGTGGCACCGAATCTCTCCACGATCTTGCCGGATCTCAGCATCAGCACCGGTGGCAGATTGGCGTTCCAGACGCGTGTCGTCCCCGCGTTCCGGTTCAGTTCCAGAAAGGCGGAGGCCAGAAACATGTTGGGGGGCAGTCGCCGGAAAATCGTGGCGTTGATTTGTTCGATGATGGTCGCCAGGGGCAGATCCTGGCGCGTCATGCGGTAGAAGCTGTCCGCCGCCAAAGGACCGCAGATGGCCGCCGCCAGGCCGTGGCCGGTGAAATCCCCCACCATCAGATGTTGCACGCCATCGGCGCGACAGGCGGAGAGCACGATGTCCCCATTGGTTTTTTCCAGGGGGGTCATCATGACCCGCAACCCGTGGGGATTGAACTGGTCGTCCTGACGCATCTTGAGGATCACCTCTTCCACCTCCTGCCGGTCCGAAGCCAGCCGGTTGACCAGGTTGGCCCGTTGCAACCAGGCCTTGATCCGCGCCTTCAGAATGATGGGGTTGGGGGGTTTGTTCAGGAAATCGTCCCCGCCGCACTCCAGGCACCGCGCCAATTCCCGATCGGTCTGCACCGAGGTCAGGAAGATCACGGGCACGTACCACCCCTGTTCCCCCCGGCT
>JADGCR010000353.1 GCA_015228895.1 Magnetococcales bacterium | reverse complement strand
GGCGCCTTCCGGGGCCGGAAAGAGCACCCTTGCGCGGATTCTGTGCCAAAGGGTGGGGGGCCTCGTGACCTCGGTCTCCACCACCACCCGCACGCCCCGTCCCGGAGAGCGGGAAGGGGAGGCGTACTTTTTCGTCCCTGTGGACACCTTCCGGGAGCGTATCGCCGCCGGGGAGTTTCTGGAGTGGGCGGAGGTGTTCGGCAACCACTACGGAACCTCGCGATGTTTTGTCGAGGAGGCCCTGGGTCGGGGAGAGGTGGTGATTCTGGACATCGACTGGCAGGGTGCCCGTCAGATCAGGCAGAACCTGGCGGCGGACGATGTGGTGGGGGTTTCGGTCTTGCCCCCCTCCCGGGAGAGGTTGTTGGGGCGTTTGCAGGACAGGGGGCAGGACGCGCCGGAGGTGATCGCCCGGCGCATGGCCCAGGCCGGCGCGGAGGCGTCTCATTGGGAGGAGTATGATTATATCGTGGTCAACGATGATCTGGAGCGCGCCGGTGCGGAGTTGGTGGCGATTGTGACCGCGGAACGGTTGCGCAAAGCGCGTGCGCGGCATCGGATAGGCAGGATTCTGGCGACTTTTGGTTTTTGCATGGGATAGCGAATCGGCGATTCAACCAAAGCAGGTGGAGGGAAGCAGTCATGGCGCGAGTAACGGTGGAAGATTGTCTGAAGCATGTCGGCAATCGTTTTGATCTGGTGATTATGGCGGCCAAGCGGGCGCGGCAGTTGACGGCTGGCGCCGAATCCGTGCTGCCCAGAGAGAACGACAAGTTCACGGTTCTTGCGTTGCGGGAGATTGGGGCCGGTGTCCTGGACCTGGAGAAGTTGATGCAGGAGGAGGAGAAATTGTTGGTGCAGGAGCCGGAAGAGGAGATGTTGTTGATTCCCGAGGAGACCCTGGCCATTGCCCGTTCCATCGCCTCGGACGACGATGACGAAGAGGACGAGGAGGACGAGGAGGAGGACGAGGAGGGGGACGAGGGGGATGAGGAGTTGGATCTGTTGTCCGCGATGGACCTGCTGGGTGACGATGATCCCGATGCCGAAACACGCTCCCTGATGGAAGAGGAGATCCGCATTCCCGGTGTGGACGAGGAGCGGTTTTCCGGTCTGGATGCGGATGGGGAAGGGATGCACGATGACGAGGACGGTTAGGATGCGGTGAACGTCTGCACGCCTGCTGTTGGGGTGGTTTGGGAGGAGTGACCTTGGAACAGTGGACGGAGTTGGTCAACCGGATTCACAGGTATCATCCAGGCGCCGATCAGGCGTTTCTGGAGCGTTTACGGGTTTTTCTGTCGAATCTGCCCAAATCGCCCCTGCCTTCCCATGTGGGGGAGTTGGAAATCCCCTTTTTACCGATCGGCATTGCTGAAATTCTGGCGGATTTGAGATTGGATGTGGCATCCATCGCGGCGGGTCTGCTGGTGGACGCCATGGCCGCCGGATGGACCACGTTGCCACGGATTCGCGAGGAGTTCGGGGAGGACGTCACCTTTCTGGTGGAGCGTGTCTCCCGGATTTCGTTGTTGCCGTCCCGCCCGAAGAATACCGTGCAGGCGGAAGAGTTCCGCAAGATGATTCTCTCCATGGCCAAGGATATCCGGGTCATTCTGGTCCGATTGGCCATATGCGTCTGGCGCATGCGCTATTTCGCCTCATTGCCCGCCAATCCGCCGGTTTGCAAGCAATCCATTCAGGACATTCTGGAGATTCAGGCGCCCATCGCCCATCGTCTGGGTATTTACTGGATCAAGAACGAACTGGAGGACCTGGCCTTCCGGTTGCTGGACCTGGAGCGCTACAACGCCCTGAAAAAGGAGGTGCAACTGCGGCGCAAGGGGGGGGCGGATGTGGTGCAGCAGGTGGTGACCCTGCTCAAAAAGCATTTGCGCAAGCACGGCATTGCCGGTCAGGTGCTTGGGCGGGAGAAACACCTGTGGTCGATTCACAACAAGCTCATTGAAAAAAACATCACTCTCGATGAAATGTACGATATCATTGGATATCGCATCATTGTCAAAAAAAAGAACGACTGTTATCGCGCGTTAGGGATGATCCATGGGGAGTTTCCCCCGGTGCCCGGTCGTTTCAAGGATTACATCGCCCTGCCCAAGAGCAATGGTTATCAGTCACTGCATACGGTGGTGATCGGTCCGTTCGGCGAGCGGATCGAGATTCAGATTCGCAACGAAAAGATGCATCAGGTGGCGGAGAGTGGTGTCGCGGCCCACTGGACCTACAAGGAGCGGGGGCTGGAGTCCAAGAAATACTCCGGCTCCATGGGCTACGAGTGGTTGCGGCGCATGCTGGAGAATCACAAGAACGAGGACGATGTCGGAAAATTTGTGGAGAATGTGAAAATCGACCTCTTCCCGGACGAGATTTATCTCTTCACGCCGGCTGGGGATGTGGTGACCCTGCCGGTTGGGGCCACGCCGGTGGATTTCGCCTATGCGGTCCATTCCGAGGTCGGGGATCACTGTCAGGGGGCCAAGGTGAACGGGCGGATGGTCCCCTTGCACACCCTGTTGACCACCGGGGACCAGGTGGTGATCCTGACCTCCAAGACCCAGCGTCCCAATGCCTCCTGGTTGCGGTTCGTGGTGACGAGCCGGGCCAAGTACCGGATCAACCGCTGGATCAAGATTCAGGAGCGGGAGCGGTATATCGGTCTGGGTCGCGGACAGTTGGAGCGGGAGGTGCGCAAGGCCGGGCGGGGGGCGGCCTTGGGCGAGAAACTGCTTCGCAAGGCTGGGGGCGTTGTGCCGCTGGCTGGCGGGGCTGGCCGAGGA
>JADGCR010000352.1 GCA_015228895.1 Magnetococcales bacterium | reverse complement strand
TCCCAAAAAGATGGGGAGGATGAAGCCCTCCCCTGGCCCCCTGCGGCGGGTTGAAGCGTTTACCAAGATCGTGCGAGGGATCGGGTTGGTGCGCTTTCCTCCAGGGCTTCGACCCGCTACGTCAACGTCAACACCTCGGGGCTCCGCCCCGAACCCGCCGGGGGGATAATCGCCCCCGGACCCCCGTAATACTTGCAAGATGTCGCCCTGGACCACGGTCTTCTTGCCATTTTAGCGCGATTGTTGCAAATTGTTCACTTCCTGTCACCGTGACCCGGGTAGACCATGGCTCCCTTTACCGATTCCCAGCACTTGCGGGCACGACTCCCGGCTTCCGGATGGCTGGGCGGAGCCGCGGTCCTCCTGGTCCTCGTTCTGGCCCGCCTGACCCCCGCCGAAATCGCCTGGCCGGGCGGCGTCCTCCTGGCCCTGATCACCACCTGGGGAGTCGGCAAGGCGGCCATGCGGCGCGAAGAGCGGCTGCAACGCCTGGGAGATCTCGTCCAACAGCGTTGTGAACCCCAACGCACCGATACCGCTCCAATCGAGGAACTCCTGCCGCGTCTGGCCCATCTCGTCGAAAACAGCGCCCGCGCCATGGCCCTCCATGCCGGCAACGTCACGGCGCTGGTCTGCGATATCGTCCAGGTACACCGGTTCCTGAGCAAGGACTCCACCGACCTGGACAGCCTCTCCCGGAACATTCAAAGCGAAAATGATCGCCTGCTTGGGGAAGTCGCCAACATCAGCGAACAGATGAGCGTTCTGAACGGCTATGTGGAGGCCATTTCGGCCCAGGCCGGCGCCATCGTGCAAGAGACCACCGCCGTCAGCGAAACCACCTCCGTGGCGCACGGAGCCATGGCCGCCATGGTGAACGGCAGCGAGGAGATGTCGCGAACCATCTCCGTGGTGCATCGCAATCTGGCGGAGGTGGAAGCCTTCTCCAGCGGGGTGATGCAAACCATGCAGGAGATGATCCGCGCCATCGAACAGGTGCGCGCCATCACCACCCGGGCGGATCAGGCCTCTCTTCGCGCCCACGCCGCCACGATGGAAAACGAAACGGTCATGGAGCGTCTGGCAGGCCTGGCGCGAGACATCGGCGCCATGGTGGAAGCGATCACCGATATCGCCGCCCAAACCAACATGCTGGCTCTGAACGCCGCCATCGAGGCCGCCGGCGCCGGCAGCGCCGGACGCGGATTCGCGGTGGTGGCGGGAGAGATCAAACAATTGGCCAGCCAGACCGCTACCGCCACCCAGGAGATCATTTCCAAAATCGGCGACATTCAGGAAGAGGTCAAACAGGCCAATACCTCTTCCCGCACCACCTCGGAGACCATGTCCATCCTGCTGGGTTTCAACCGGCAGATCTCCTCGGCCATGGAACAGCGTCTGCTCGCCATTCATCGGGTCAACGAATCCCTCTCCCAGGTTCAAACCGTGTTGGCCAGCATCACCCACAACACCCGTGGTCTCGAAGAGGCCGCCACCCGGGTACACCGTGACGCGGATCAGGCGGCGCATCTCACCCGAACCGCCGCCGGCCAGGCCGAGGCCGCCGCCAGCGCCGCCGAAACCATCCGCTCCCACATCGAGGAGGGACGCCGCTCTTCCCTGGCCACTCTGGCTTCGACCCGGGCCACGCACCAACTGGCCACCACCACCCGGGAATCACTGGTGCGTTCTTTGCGCCTGAGCGGTTTTCTGCACGGCTCCATCAGTCAGTTCCAGGCATCAAGCACCTTCGCCAGGGAGATCAACGATCACCTGCTGGCCTGGAAACCCCGTTTGCCGCCCTTCCAGGAACCGTTCGACATCAAACGCATGAAGGAGCCCCTGCTGATTCTGGGGGGACGGCTGGCCAAAGCCTTTCACGGCAACATACCCCGGCAGGAAAACCTCTCCTGGGAAGAGAGTTATCCCGGCTTATGGCTGAACCGCTGCCCCCTCGACGCCCAGCAAACCCGCCCCGTGATTCAGGAACTCAAAACCGCTTACGAACTGGCCCTTCAAGGCCTCGCCGCTTTGCGGGATAATCGTCGGGACCAGGCGGTGCAGCTTGTCGAGGCCTTTCACCAACAACGCCGCCTCTTTTTCAACGCCGTGGATACCCTCTATCTGCAACTCGACATCCCTCCGCTGGATCTGCCCGCCATGCGGTGGAGTGCCGATCTGGCCATCGGCCATGCCGACATCGATGCGGCGCATCAACGCATCTACTCTTTGGTCAATCAATTGTATCTCGCCCTGACCCGCAGTCAGGATCAGGCCGGACGTCTGGCCCTCTTCAAGGAACTCAATACCTTGTTATTGAAGCATTTCCGTGAAGAAGAGGCCCTCATGGACCAGACGAACCATCCCGATCGGGAGTTTCACAAAAGCCAGCACCGCATTTTGCAGCAACGTCTCTCCGGTCATATCGAATCCGGGGAGGTGGAGAGTCTGACCCTCTCCCTGGATCTGCTCTCCTTCCTGGAAAACTGGTTTTCCTATCATATCTGCCATGTGGACAGTCGTCTGAAGTCCCGATGAGCTGAAAGCCTCTGTTTCACCCCCTCTTCCCGCCGGATCCGCTGCCTGCATCGCCACCCTTTTTGACAAACGGGTGACGATCTTATTACCTTTTTATTTGTCCTGATATTTTTATTGCGATGTTATTTTGTTTATCGGTATTCTCATTGTCAAGCACAGGGCATACCAAATAATATTTGGACACCTTCAAACTGCATGGAGCAACGTATGACGCAACGCAAGGCAAATGGTTTCAAACTGGCTGTCGCGCTTCTTCTCCTCTACCCGG
>JADGCR010000351.1 GCA_015228895.1 Magnetococcales bacterium | reverse complement strand
GGAAACTCCAGTCCTTTGGCCGCGTGCAAGGTGGAGACCACCACCCGGTTGACCGCAAGAATCGAAAAGAAACAGTTGGAAGTCCGTCTGGAGTCCATCGACGGCACCATCCGCAACGAACGCTCCCTGTTTGTGGCGGGCAAGCACCTTGGTCTCTCCAAGAGTCAGGCCATCAAGCTCTCCGGGCTGTTCGAATGGGACATCGACTTTGCCCACGACCTGCAACCGGGGGATCATTTCACCATCGTCCAGGAGGGACTGTTCCACCAGGGCAAACGGGTGCGGGACGGGGATATCGTGGCGGCGGAATTCACCAACCGTGGACAGTTGTACCGGGCGGTGCGCTACATCGATCCCAACGGCAACGTGGATTATTACGACAAGGACGGCAACAATGTGCGGAAAATGTTCATCCGCGCGCCGATGGACTTCACCCGCATCTCCTCCTTCTTCTCCAAGAACCGCCTCCATCCGATCCTGGGCTATGGACGCGCCCACAAGGGTGTGGACTACGCCGCGCCACGAGGCACGCCGGTGCGGGCCGCGGGTGACGGGGTGATCGATTTCATCGGTTACAACAGAAGCGGTTTCGGCAAGCTGATCACCGTGCGCCACAACGACAAGTACACCACCGCCTATGGCCATCTGAACTCCTTTGCCAACGATCTGCGTCACGGGGACCGGGTCAAGCAGGGTCAGATCATCGGACGGGTCGGCTCCACGGGCCTGGCCACGGGTCCCCACCTCCATTACGAGGTGCGGGTCAACGACGAGCAGGTCAATCCCCTGTCGATTCAAAAGGCCTCCCTCGGTCCGGTGGACAAGAAATACCTGAAAGATTTCCGCAATCAAAGCAGTCAGTTGTTCGCCCTGCTCAACAAAAGGAAGACGGGTGACGTGACCCATCTGGCCTCCCTGCCCCGGTCGCAGGCACGGACGCACACCCGGTAGGGTTCCGTTGACCGCCCCGTTATGGACCGTACGCACCCTCCTTGGATGGAGCGCCCCCTGGCTGGCCCAGCGGGGCGTGGAATCCTCCCGCCTGGACAGTGAACTCCTGCTGGCCAGCGTCTTGAATCTGCGCCGTCTCGATCTGTTCCTCGATCCCCATCGCCCCCTGATGGCCCAGGAACTGGCGGCCTTCAAAGCCGTGGTCAAGCGTCGCGCCGCCCGTGAGCCGGTGGCCTACATCCTGGGTCGCAGGGAGTTCTGGAGCATGGCGTTTCTCGCCCGCGGCGACGTCCTGATTCCCCGACCCGAAACCGAACTGCTGGTGGAATCCGTCCTGGCCCGTTATCCGGACCGTTCGGCCCCGCTGGAGATCCTGGAGTTGTGCACAGGCAGCGGGGTGATCCTGTGCGCGCTGCTGACCGAATATCCCATGGCCACGGGCGTCGGCACCGACCTCTCCCCGGCGGCCCTGGAGTTGGCCCGCGACAATCTCGCGCAACACGGATTGACCGGGCGGGTCGCGTTGCTGGAAGGGGATCTGACGGCTCCTGTGGCCCAGGAGGCCCGTTTCGATCTGGTGCTGGCCAATCCCCCCTATATCGCCAGCGACACCCTGGCGGGACTGGAACCGGAAGTGCGGGATTGGGAACCCCGTTTGGCCCTGGATGGGGGCGCGGAGGGTCTGTCGGTTTTGTCCCGCATCCCCCCCCTGGCCAGGACACGCTTGCGACCGGGTGGATGGCTGCTGACGGAAATCGGTTGGGATCAGGGGGAGGCGGTGGCGGACCTCTTGGCGCGGGCCGGATTTGTCAACATAGAAATTTTGAATGATTACAATAAATTGCCAAGAGTGGTCGCGGGAAATGTCCCCGCATGAAAAATTCATTCAACCCCGCTCTTCAAACTGCCGAAATGATCCGTAACATCCCTTGGACAAGGATGCTCTCTGTGGTCCGGCGGGGTTGACTCCTCGCCGGATCCTGTTTTCATCAGGTATCCCTGTGGCTTTGCCCCCATGCTCCCCGCCAGACCATCGACACCATCCATTTTACCCGATCTGTTTCACAAGGGTGGTGCAGCATGGGATTTTGGTGTAAAATGGCTTTCAGGAGTAGGTATCCAGTAAAAATTTTTGGCGACATTAATTTCAGGGACCTTACATGGGACGCAACTTTTACCTGCTGTCACGCAATCTTGCCCTGTTCATGGGCATCACCTTTCTGGTCATTTTCATCCAGCCCATCCTCAAATACTCCGAATCCTCCAAATGGCCACAGGCCGAAGGGACCATCATCCAATCGGGCATGACGAAAGACGACTCTTTCCTGTCCGGTTTGTTTGGGGTCTATCGCGTTGAAGTGGTTTATAAATTCAAGGCCGGGGACACGGAATACCAGGGTAACCAGATCGATTCCGATCCCTACGCGGCCCTCTTTTTCTTCGAGCAGTTCGCCCGTGTCACCGTGGAGCGCTACCCTCCCGGAAAAACCGTGCAGACCTATTACAACCAGAACAATCCAGGGGAGTCGTTCATCGCCCGCACCCTGTTGCCGGGCATCGGTTTCTTTTGGGTGATCGGTTCACTGGTGATTTTCCTGATCGCTGCGCTCATCATGGTGAACAAGAATCCGATTCAGAACGCCATCGACAAGACCTTCAACAAGTCCCTGCGCCCCAACGGACGCGATCCCAAAGAGATTTTCGAGAACAGCTATCCCAAAGCGATCTATCATCCACCCGCCCAGAACAAGGGCGGTTGACAGCGGGACGACCATGGCACACCTCATCGACGGAAAACAGATTGCCAACGACCTGCGGGAGAATCTCCGGCAGGAGGTGCTCCAATTGCGCGGGGAGCATGGGGTC
>JADGCR010000350.1 GCA_015228895.1 Magnetococcales bacterium | reverse complement strand
TCAGGCGTGGCGCTCCGCCGACAGCCGCGGCCACCAGTCCCAGCACCACGCTCCCCATCACCCCGGCCATGGCCCCCACGCCCAGATAGGCCGGCCCCAGAGGTGTGAAACTGACCACCCCGAAGGCGATGGCCGATGGCAACGCCACCAGCATGGCCGCCAACCCCCCCCAGACATCCCCTGCGATCCTGCCTGACTGTGCCATTTCCCCCTCCTGATCGTTATGCGTCCCTGATGCGTTTTTTCGGTCTGGACGCCCTTTTGTGTTCCATGAGTTCCAGAAAACGGATGATCTTTCCTGCAACATCCGTACCCGTTGCCATTTCCAATCCCTCCAGTCCGGGAGAGGAGTTGATCTCCATGACCAGCGGTCCCCGGTTGGAGCGCAGCATATCCACGCCCGCCACGTTCAGACCCATGAGTTTGGCGGACCGCACCGCGGTCTGGCGTTCCAGGGGGGTGATGCGGATCGATTTGGCCTGTCCCCCCCGATGGAGGTTGGAACGGAAATCCTCGTCGTTGCCCTGACGCATCATGGCGGCCACCACCCGGTCGCCGATCACCAGGCAGCGGATATCCGACGATCCGGCCTCCCTGATATACTCCTGCACCAGGATATTGGCGTCCATTCCCCGGAACGCCTCGATCATGCTTTTCGCGGAGCGATGGGTTTCCGCCAGCACCACGCCGATCCCCTGGGTTCCTTCCAGGAGTTTGATGACCACCGGGGCGCTGCCCACCATGTGGATCAGGTCGTCGGTGAACTGGGTGGCGTGGGCGAAGCCGGTCACCGGCAGGCCGATCCCGGCGCGGGAGAGCAGCTGCAGGCAGCGCAGTTTGTCCCGTGACTTGGCGATGGACTCGCTGCTGTTGAGGGGATAGACCCCCATCATCTCGAACTGGTTCAGGACCGCCAGTCCGTAGAAGGTGATGGAGGCGCCGATCCTGGGGATGACGGCGTCGAAGCCGGTGAGGTTCTTGCCCGCGTAGCGGACCTCCGGTTGAAAGGAGGTGATGCTCATATAGACTTTCAGGGTATCGATGATCTCGATTTCGTGTCCCCGCGCCCGCGCGGCTTCCACCAGACGCTTGTGGGAATAGAGGTTGGGATTTCTGGCCAGGATGGCGATTTTCATTTGCTCTCCATTTTGCTTGCGGACAACAGGAACGAGCGTCCGGGGTCCACCAAAAATTTCTTGCGGATGGCGGTGCGACCCACCAGCATGCGAAAGCCCAGGGGGGCGCGATCGGTCAAGGTGATCTCCACGGTGTGGACCCGCTCCCCCAGCACCATGCGGGTCAGGATCACGAAGCGGCACTCCGGTTTGCCACCGGAATTGACCACGGTGCGACTGTCCACCAGTGGCGCTTCGCAGAGGATTTCCGGTTTGTTGCGCCGCTGCACGGGATGCAACCGGAAGCGGACGTATTGCAACCCCTCCCTGAGGATCACCCGCGGTTCCAGGGCGTGCAGGGCGGAGGTTCTGGCGCCGGTATCGATTTTCGCCTTGATGCGGGACACCCCCAGATCCGGCAGGGCCACCCACTCCCGCCAACCGACGATCAGGCGCTCCCGGCTGGCATGGGACGGGATTTTCATGATTGCAACTCCGAACCATTCCTTTGCGATTGGCCGCATGACTTGAGAAAGCTGCTACGATGCGCTGAAACGTCAGTTTGATAGCGAATGCCGCCGAATTCAAGGGAATGTGGAACCCCCCCAGGATTCAACCAATTCGTGCAGCATTTGCCGCTATGTGACCAGCCAGAGAATTAATAAATATTTTTAAACCAGTCATCTCTGACATTTCGAGAACTCACCAGTCATGTCTGCATTATACTGGTGAAGAGATGAGGGTAACCGCCGTATAAAGCTGTTCTTGCAACAACTTTTGGCAAAGCAAGTCATAACGCTTGAGGTACGACGCTTCCTTGAACTCTTCAAAGACCGGAAAGTTTGGCGATTTGTCATGGACTGGCGAACGTGATCCCGGCGCATCCTCGACCACCATCAACCAGCCGACGAAGGGACGTGACTGCTTACCGAATGCTCCTTCGCGGTATGCTGTCCAGAGGTCATGCGCTGTTCCAATGGCCTCCTCTGTCCGGTTGTTGAAGTTGTTGACCCCGTGGCGCATCCAGCATCCAGTGCGATCAAAACGGCAGCATCCCCCCCATGCCGGTATGATTCATGATATACCACCGCACCCCCCAACCGATCATGACGATCAGGATCCAACGAAAAATCCATTTGAAAATAAACATATTTTTTCCTTTTGAAAGGGCATTCACTCCCCCGCTGCGGGACTC
The DNA here is from genome assembly GCA_015228895.1 of Magnetococcales bacterium. Next base: position 515 of record JADGCR010000350.1, on the reverse strand, counting down.
TCCGGTTTCAACTCCCGCTCCATCAACGCCTTCACCGCCGCGAGGGGGGAAAGGCCCGCGTACAGGATGTCGTGGACCGCCCGTGTGATGGGCATTTCGATCCCCAGTTTCCTGGCCAGGGCAAACACCCCCTGGGTGGTCTTGACCCCCTCCGCCACCTCCCGGCTCCCCTGCTGAATCTGCGCCAGGGTCTCGCCGGCCCCCAGGCGAAACCCCACGGTGCGGTTGCGGGAGAGATCCGAAGTGGCGGTCAACAACAGATCCCCCATGCCGGAAAGACCAAAAAAAGTCTCCCCCTTGGCCCCCATGTGCGCACCCAGACGCATCATCTCGCTCAGGCCGCGGGTGATCAGGGCCGCGCGGGCGCTGTGGCCCAATCCCAGGCCGTCGCTGATGCCGGCGGCCAGGGCGATGATGTTCTTCAACGCGCCCCCCAACTCCAGTCCCACCACGTCGTCGGTGGAGTAGGTACGAAAATAGGTGGTGTGGAACAACTGTTGCACCCGCACCACCAG
>JADGCR010000034.1 GCA_015228895.1 Magnetococcales bacterium | reverse complement strand
TGGTGCTGCACGATGTGGAAAAGGTGCGCATGGCCAGCCTGCTGGATCAGAGCGTCCTGGAGATCACCCGTGGGGAGCGCAACATCATCCTGTCGGACAATCCGCGGGATATGCTCCGGTTCGCCCGGGAGATCACCCAGGCGCACGATCAACTGCAACGGGCCTTGGAGCGCTTGCGGGAGTTGTCCACCAGCGGGCAGGAACAGGAGATCCTCGGGCGGATCGACGCCACCATCGGCTCATTGATCGCCATTGACCGGGAGGTGCAACGTCTGGGCATGCTCAATTCCAATGTGCGCGCCACCGGGTTGTCGGAGAACGCCGGGCGTCAGGCCATGCTGTTGGCGCAGGAGACCCTGGAGCAGGGACTGTCCGCGGCAGGAAACGCCTATCCGGACACCCTCATTCGCGAAATGCAACTGTTGCTGATGACCATCCAGAGGGATGAAATCCACATGATCCTGACCACGGACGAAAACAAAATGGTCAGGGACGCGCAGGCGATGGAACGCGACGGAGAACGGTTGAACCGCCATCGGGAGCAGCTTGGACGCTGGTTGACCGGGGAACGGGGGGAGGCGCTGCTGGCAGAGTTTGACGCGCATCTCAAGAGCTATCTGGAAATTTCCCGTCAGGTGCGCTCGCTGACGCTGGAAAACGGCAATCACAAGGCCATCCGGCTCTCCCAGGAGCAGGGACGACCGGTATTGTTGCAGTTGCGGGATCTGCTGCTTGCCTTTTCCGCCAGCAGCGAAGCGCGGATGAACGAGGCCCGACGGCAATCCAACCGGGATTACCGGATTGCGTTCGCCGTGCTGTCGGCCATGCTGTGTCTGAGCATCGTCGTCGGGACCATCATCGCCTTGCGGATTTCACGGGACGTGAACCGGGGGTTGACGCGGGCGATCCGTACCGTGGAGGCGGTGGCCAGGGGGGATCTGGAGGAGGAGGCGATCATGGCGCCGGCGGGGATTCGGGACGAATTCGGTCAACTGATGGAGGCGATGAGACGACTGGTGGATGCGGAAAGCCGGGTGGCGGACATGGCGCAACGTCTGGCGCGGGATGATCTGTCGGTCACGGTGGAGGAGCGTTCCGGCAGTGACCGGTTGTTGGCGGCCATGAAACATCTGGCCATGGCGTTGCGGGAGCGCGCCGAATTGCGGCGCATGCTGCTGGTATCGGAAAAGATGTCGAGTATCGGTCAATTCGCGGTGCGGGTGGCGCACGAAATCAACAATCCCCTCTCCACCGCCGCCATGGGGTTGCAGAACGTGCGTCTGTTGTTGCCGCCCCACTCCCAGGATCCGGCCGTGACCCACCGTTTGAATCAGGTGGAAAGCAACATAGAGCGGGCCACGCGGGTGGCGCGGCAGATGTTGGAGTACTCCTGGACCGGACAGCCGGAGTGCGCCTATTTCAATCTCCGGGATGAGTTGAACGAGGTGCTGGAACTGGTGCAGGCCGATGGTGGTCCTGTCGATATCACCCTGGAGATGGAGGAGACGTTGCGCATGTGGGGAGACCGGGTGAAGATTGGTCAGGTGATGCGCAATCTGCTGCAAAATGCCCTGGACGCCACCCGGGCGGGTGGGGAGGTGGTGGTGAGCGCCGGTTGCGAACGCGGTTTCCTGGTGGCGCGGGTGCGAGATCGGGGACCGGGACTGGCCCCGGAGGCGGACGGGAAGATTTTCGATCCCTTTTTCACCACCAAGAAGTCTGGTATCGGTGTGGGGTTGGGGTTGCCCATCTGTTACAGTATCGTGCGGCAACATGGCGGCACCCTGGAGGTGGTCAACGGGGAGGGGGGTGGCGTGCTGGCCACGCTGCGCCTGCCCCTGGCGCCACAATAACGCGGGAGTGGGGCATCGATGAATCAGAGCATTCTCATCGTGGACGACGAGGCCGAATTGCGGGAGAACCTGGCCGTTCTGCTGAGCCATGAGGGGTTTCGGGTAACCACGGCCCCATCGGGACTGGAGGGGTTGCGACTATTGGCCGGGGAACGTTTCGACGTGGTGCTGCTGGATCTGATCATGCCCGGTCTGGATGGCATCGAAACCTTGCAGGAGATGCGCAAGACGAGCAGTGCAACCAAGTTCATCATGTTGACCGCTTTCGCCACGGTCAACACGGCGGTGCAGGCGATTCGCAAGGGGGCGTCGGATTATCTCTCCAAGCCGTTCCGTTTCGAGGAGTTGGTGGCCGTGGTGCGCCGTTCCCTGGAGGAGAGACGTTTCGAAATGCAGATCCAGTCCCGTGACCTGGATCAGACCCTGGCGTCCCTGGCCAATCCCATTCGCAGGCGCATCATCGAGGTGCTGGGGCAGTCCAACTGCCTGCGCATGACCGACATCAGCGCGGCCCTGTACATCGAGGATCACACCAAGACCCTGTTTCATCTGCGCACCCTCCGGGAGGCGGGACTGATTCGTCAGGCGGAGGACAAGCTCTACGCCCTCACGTCGCTGGGCAGCAACGCCTTCAATCTGTTGCGGGCATTGGGTCATTGAAATCCAGTCAACGGTTGGATACAGGCCGCGAGAGGAACGCGCCCGACCATGGAACGGACAGGGGGGTGGTAGCGTCGCAGGATGGGGTATGCTAGAATTGGCACCCGCCTGATCTCCTTGGGCGATCTCGACTTTCCCTGGGAATGGATGACATCGATGAGTCTGTTCAACCGTTTGTTGATTTGGCAAAAATTCGCTTTTGGATTTGTGGTGATCGCCAGTTTTTTTTTCGGGATCGTCTTTGTCTACCATTTCAGCATGAAACAGGTCGTTGATGACTACCAGGATTTTATCAATGAAGATATCACACGCTTTACGCTGGGTTATCAGCTATCCCATGCCCTCTCGTTGATGCGGGAAGTGGAATACAATTTTCGCATCGCGCCCAACGAAGCCCTGGTGAAAGACCACCAGCATCACCTCAAGGATTTTCTGGGCAAACTGGAGCGGCTCACCGCCCTGGAAAGGCGTTCCGGGAACGGGGAGGATCTGAAAGCCCCAAGGGGAATCCTGCAGCACATCCATGACTACGACAAGGCTTTTGTCTCCACGGTCGATGCCTGGAAGAACCACGAAAGCGCCGCGCACTCCAGGGAAGCGTTGGAAAAGATGGAAGAAGCGAAACAGGCCATTGAATTTCTGGTGGAGTATCATGTGGGTCGGGTCAGAATGGACATGCAGAAAGCCTCGGTGGAGATGCAGCACTTCGGTCAGGATCGGACCTGGCTGGCGCTGGTCATGGCCTGCGTCCTGCTCGTCCTGATGATCGGAATGGCCTTGCTGCTGACCGGCAGTCTGGTCCGGCCCATCACCGGACTGATGCGCGCCATGTTGCATGTGGCGGAGGGACATCTGGACTCCCATCTCCCGGTGGTCGGCAAGGATGAACTGGGCCAGATGGCGAGGATCTTCAACCAGATGGCCCGGCAATTGAGCGCGGCCCATGACAAGATGCAAAAGGATGCGGAACAACTTGAAGAGATGGTGCAGTCCCGCACCAAACAGTTGATTCACGCCGAGCGTCTGGCCACCCTGGGGACTTTCTCGGCTGGAATCGCCCACGAAATCAACAATCCGAATGCGTTCATCACCGGGAACGTGCAGTTCTTGCAGCAGTTCTGGACACTGGCCCAGCCCATTCTGCTCCAGAACGCCCACCAGGACTCCAGCGGTCGCGTCGCCCGCTTTCTCGGCGAGATCGACAAGACCATGGCGGGGATTCTGGATGGCAGCGGACGCATTTCCAAAATCGTGGACAGCCTCAAGACCTATTCCAAGGGTGGCATGGAGAGCGATCGGGTGGAGTGTCGTCTCGACGACCCGGTGCGGGACGCGGAAAACCTGTTGCAGCATCGCCTGCGCAAGGAGAATGCGGCGTTGCGGGTCACCATTCCCAGGACCCTGATGGTCTGTTGCGACCGTCAGCAGATGGCGCAGGTGTTTGTCAATCTGTTCAACAACGCCCTGGACGCCATGGAGGAGATGCGCGAGCAACGGGAGAAACGGATCACCGTGGAGGGCAGGCTGATCGACCGTCATATCTGGATTTGGGTCAAGGACAATGGCCCCGGCGTCCCGGAGTCGGCGCTCGGCAAGGTCTTCGATCCTTTCTTCACCACCAAGGGAAAAACCAAGGGGACGGGGTTGGGGTTGTCCATCGTGGAGGGAATCGTGAAGGATCACCGTGGCCAGATCACGATTTTCTCGCCACCGGAAGATGAAACCGAAGTCGTCATGATCCTGCCGTCCGTTGCCCTGTATCGCGAGCAACTGGCGTCCAGGAAGAAAAGCGTCCATTCACTGGCAATCTGACCTTCCGGCGGACCTCTTCTCCCGCCGTGGCCCGGCCGCGCGCAAGAGTTTTTTTTTCTGTGGAACTGTACGGTTTCCTTGATTCGTGCGCGGGTGTGGGATAGATTATGACGCACCTTAGATTTGGCTGGGAGGTCGGGCGAGGAGCCTGACGGACGTTTTGCCGTTTGTCGTTCGAGTCTGTTTTCATAAAACCTGACAGTAAGGGAGTGATGCACATGAAATTGAAAGCGATGATGATGTTGTCCGTTGGTCTGATGCTCTCCTCTGGCGTCGTTTACGCCGGAGCGGACGACATGAAATGGGTTGCCAAATGCATGACGGACAATGCGGACGCCAAAGTGCCTGCGGAAGTCGTCAGCAAATATTGCACCTGCATGAACAACAAAATGGACGAAAGCGAAACCCAGTCGATCTCGACCTGGGAAAAGTCCCATCCCCAGGAAATGAAAGCGTGTGAAAGAGAAGCGGGCTGGAAATGACGCGGCTTGCGACTGATCGAGACCCGCGCCCGATCGGTTGACCGTCATCCGGAACTCCTGTCGTACCATAACCGCTCCTTCTGGGAGCGGTTATGCGTTGAAAGGGACAAAATCAGCAATCGACCGAATGCAGGAGAGTGGGTCATGCAGAAATTATCACTGTTGGCTCTTGTTTTGGGCCTGGCATTTCCTGGAGGCGCGTTTGCCTTTGGAGCCATTGCGATCGACGATCAACGGGGGGATGTGGATCCCATTTATGGGTTTTCCGTCGGGCAGGACTCCAAGGCGGATGCCAAGAGGGTCGCCCTGGAGTATTGTGAAGAGTATGGCGGCACCCAGTGCCGCACCGTGGTCTGGTTCGAAACCTGCGGCGCGGTGGCCGTCTCCAAAAGGTACTATGGATACGGTTATGGCAGGACCAAACGGAAAGCGGTTGCGGACGCCCTGGAAATGTGCGGAAAAAAACAGTGCCAAATCGTCGCCGCCGAATGTGAATAGGGGGTGACCGGTCCACCGGATCCCGCGCCGATGGAACGCGGAATGCGCCCCTCCCTCCGGCGCAACGGGTCGCGGGAAGAGGGGTCCGGATGCGATCCGGACCCCACCATTCGAAGCCTCCGCGCTACGCCACCTTTTGGTACGCGCTCTGTTTGGCCCCACACACGGGACATTTATCCGGGGCTGCACCGAATACGGTGTGGCCGCACACTTCACAAAGATGCAGCATCTCGTGATCCAGATCCTTGCCCCCTTCCAGGGCGGTGATGGCCTGCTGGTAGAGTTCGCTGTGAATCTTCTCCACCTCCATGGCGTTGCGCATCCCCTGGGCGGCCCGTTTTTCCCCTTCCGCCTCCGCGGTCGCCACCATGCCGGGATACATCTCGTTGACCTCGTAATTCTCCCCGGCCATGGCCTCCTTCAGGTTGGCCAGGGTGTCGTTGACCCCGCCCAGATTGCGCAGATGGGTGTGGGCATGGATGGTCTCCGCCTCGGCCACGGCGCGGAACAGGTGGGCGATCACCGGATACCCCTCCTGTTCGGCTTTTTTGGCGAAGGCGAGGTATTTCCGGTTGGCCTGGCTTTCACCGGCGAAAGCCGCCTTGAGATTTTCCTTGGTGGTCATGTCTTTTGTTCTCCTGAGTTGAAAGATGCAGCGGTTGTGATCATGAAAAGGGCGTCGTGAGGGTTGGCGGTGTGTGCTTCCATGGCGACAAGATAGCTTAAAACAATCAAACATTCCAATACTATATTTTAATGATATGGATAGTCTCAGCCTATCATGAATCGGGTTCCCCCTGGACCGTCCGCTCCCGGGAGACCAGTCGGACCCCCGCGGGAGGGTTGGCGCGTATGGCCCTGGCCAGGGTGTCCATGACCGCGGGACAGGGGAAGGAGCTGCGCCAGACCAGGGCGACCCTTCGACTGGGCGCCGGTGGACGAAACGGAACAAACCGGATCAGTTGATTCTCTTTGGCCGGACAGGTGAGGGCATGACACAGGATGTTGTTGATGGAGGTCATGGGCAGGACCGAAACGCCCACTCCGGTCGCCACCATATGGCGGATGGTCTCCAGGGAACTCCCTTCGACGATGCTGGCGTGACCCGCGTTGGTGGCCTCCAGACGCATGCAATCCGGGCAGATGTCCAGGACCTGGTCGCGAAAGCAGTTGCCTTCCCCCAACAGGATCAGGTCGTCGTTGGCCAGATCCTCTCCGGAGAGATGATTCCGCTCCTGCCAGGGATGACCGGCGGGAACGATGGCCATGAAAGGCTCATCATACAGGGGAGCCACCTCCACCCCGTGTTCCTGAAAGGGCAGGGCGATGAACATGGCATCGATCTCCCCGCTTTTCAGCCTTTGGGTGAGGAGGGCGGTGAAATTCTCCTCCAGCAGAAGTTTCATTCGGGGCGCGAGGGCGTGAAAGGCTGGAATCATGGAGGGGAACAGGTAGGGACCGATGGTCAGAATGGCGCCAACCCGCAGGTCGCCGTTCAAGGGGTCGGAGTCGTCCCGGGCGATCTTGCGGATCCGCTCCATCTCCTCCAGAGCCTTCTTGATCTGCTCCAGCACCCGTTGTCCCCGGCTGGTCACCTTGATGGCGGTTTTGTACCGCTCGAACAGGGGACGTCCCAGTTCGTCCTCCAGGTTTTTCACCGCCACGCTCAGGGAGGGCTGGCTGACATGGCACACCTTGGCGGCGCGACTGAAACTCTTCTCCCTGGCCACCGCCAGGACGTAGCGCAATTGATTGATGTTCACGAATTCCATCCTGTGGCCCGATTGATCGGCGTCCCGGTCCCACACCAGCACTTGACATCCGGAGGCTGATTGGCGAGAGTGACGGGGGTGTTTGTCGGTTCAGCTTACAGGATGGACGCATTTCATGCAATTTGATTACTGTCCCCGGTGTGTGGTGCAAGCGGGTTGGACCGACCTCGCCTGCTCGGTGTCCCAGGCCGTTTTTCGTACCCTGCTGGGCTGGATTTCAGGCAGCATGGGGTTGATCCTCCAGGGACTCTATTCCTTTGGCGACGCGCTTGCCAAGGGAGTGACCCTCATCAGCGTGCAGATCGCCAAACGGCCTCCCAGCAAGACCTTTCCGTTCGGCTCCGGCAAGGTGCTGTTTGTCTCCTCGTTGACCATCGGCGTGGGTTTGCTGTTGGGTGGGCTCTCCCTCGGTCTGACCAGTTTCAGCGAACTGGGGGCGGTCCGGGCCGCGCCCTCCCTGTTTACCGTCCTCGGAGTGCTGCTGTCCGCGGCGGCCAGCGAACTGATGCATCGTTATCTGCGGTGTGTCGCCAGACAAAACCGCAACAGCGCCCTGGACTCCTCCGCCCGGGACAACCGTCTGGACGCCTTCTCCTCGGTTCTCGTCCTGCTGGGCATCGTGTTGTCCAATCTGGGCATGCCCGCCGCCGACCACATCGCCGCGCTGCTCGTGGCGCTCATGGTGCTGCGCATCGGGAGCATGATCACCTGGGATGCCATCAAGGGGTTGTTGGATGTGACCGTTTCCAGGGAGGTGCTGGCGGAAATCGCGCGCACGGCCCGGATGACCTCCGGCATCCAGGATATCAAACTGATCCGGGGGCGCAGTTTGGGGGAATCCTGGGAAATCTACATGCATGTCACTCTCGACGAAACGCTGACCGTCCGCGAGGGGCACGAGATTGTCGCCGCCATGAAGAAAAATGTGCAGGCCGCGTTTGTTCAGGTGCACCATGTGTGGGTGATCACCATTCCCCACAGCACCCGCAAGCGCGAAGGCATGGATTACTGGTCCGAGCATCTCTTCTCCCACCTTCCCAAAGAGGAAGAGAAACAACCATGATCGACATCTCCCGGGCGCGATTGATCCATCTGAGGTGGTTGCTGCAACTCGAATCGCTGTTGAGAAAGGAATCGATTCCACAACTGCAATCGTATACCGCCTGCGATCTCGGCGTCTGGTTTTACAGCGAGGGGATGGAAAAATACGGCAAGTTTCCGGAAATGCCGTTCCTGGAAAAGCGTCACAAACATTTTCACGAAACCGCGGATCAACTGGTCCGTTGTTACCATGACCGCAATTATGTGGAAGCGGAAGTGGCCCTCGACGAACTGAAACGGGACAGTCAGGATCTGATCTTCATGCTGACCATGCTGGAATACCGCATGGTCGAAGTCCGCCAGCCCGGTTCCGGTCCACTGAAAGCCTGTTCCACCTCCCGGACCACCTTCTGATCCAACTCCCCACTCTTGACTTGACAACTGGCGGGTCCGTGCTCCGCGGGGGGGAAAAAACCTTGTGTGCAAAAAATCGGGTACGTTATGATCGAACCGTTTCGGACACCGCCGGAATTCTCCACAACCACATCAAGCCAAAGAGAAGGGACTGCCATGCGCACAAGTCAACCCGGAATTCTGGACGACCTTCCCACCCACGCCCGCAGCCTGGAGTTTCTGCTGAAACCGGGCCGGGACCCCGCTCCGGTTCTGGCACGACTCGCCCGCGAGATTTTGGGAGTGGAGGTGGTTGTCGGGTTGGGGCCGGCGTTGTCGCTGCTCCTGGGCAAGCCGGTGGCGGATCTGCACCCTTTTCCCGCCATGAGCGGGCCTGGATGCAATGTGGTCTCCACCCAGGGGGATCTGTGGTTGCTGGTGCGGGGTGGGGACCCGGGAGTCGTCACCCACCGGGGACGGGCGCTGGAGTCCCTGGTGGCCGATGCATTCGTGTGCGTGCGACGTCTGGACTGCTTCAAATTTTCCGAGGGCCTGGATCTCACCGGCTACGAGGACGGCACCGAGAATCCGACAGGGGATGCGGCGGCGGAGGCGGCCCTGGTCCAGGGTGCCGGGGAGGGGCTGGATGGTGGCAGTTTTGTGGCCGTGCAACAGTGGTTGCACGATCTTGGCCGGTTTCAGGGGTTTTCCCGGCAGGAGCAGGATCATATCATCGGTCGCCGGAAAAGCGACAACGGGGAACTGGAGGACGCCCCCCCTTCCGCCCATGTCAAGCGCACCGCCCAGGAGAGCTATGAACCTCCGGCCTTCATGGTGCGCCGTTCCATGCCCTGGGTCGATGCCATGGGGGAGGGATTGCTGTTTCTGGCCTTCGGTCGTTCCCCGGAAGCCTTCGAAAGCATGCTGCGCCGCATGACCGGGCAGGAGGACGGCATCGTGGACGCCCTGTTCCGGTTCACCCGTCCTGTCACCGGCAGCCACTACTGGTGTCCCCCCACCGATGGGCGGGGCAGGCTGCTGCTGACCGCCCTGGGGGTGCAGGCTCAATGGGGTTGACTTGCCAGGATTTTTTAACGTAAGCCACCACCCAATTTCTCCTCCAGATGACAGTGCCACTGGGTGGTGGAGAGATGACGTTTTTCTTGATTGCAGGTGGCGCAGGCGGGCACACAGTTGGATCGGGAGGTGCGGCCACCACGAATCAAGGGGACGACGTGATCCATGGTGAGGTCGGCGGGGTGATGACGGGTGCCGCAATAGGCGCACACCCCCTGGCCGACGCGGTTTTTCCACCAGGCGGTGCGTTTGAGTTCCTTGGCTTTCAAACGCTCCCGCTGCACCACATCCGGGTCGGCTGAAATGAACAGATCGTCCATCTAGGGGGCGAGCATCTTGAGGTAAACGGGATACACCCGCGCCAATCCCGCCTCCACGGCCCCGATCACCTCCTCGCCGTCGAGCGCGTGACACAAGCGGCGCAGGCGCGTCCTGATCCGTTCGTCCGGACCGATGCGGTTTTCCGAGCGGTCGTGGAGCAGACGCAGACGGTTCTCGACAAAGCGATACAAGGCATAGGCGTCTTCCAGAATCCGGGCGTCATCATGTTCCAGAACGCCGGCCTTGGCCAGACCCCGCAAGGCGTTGGGCAGATTGGCGGAAATGATCTCCGGGTGGCTGGAGGCGTGGGCCAGAACCAGGTACTGCACCAGAAACTCCACATCCACCACCCCGCCCCGGCTCTGCTTGATGTCGATCCAGCCAGCCGGGGGTTTTTTCTCCTCGTACATGCGCTCACGCATGGCGAAAACCTCCCGACGCACCCGGTCCGGCTCCCTGGGTTGGGTCAACAGAGTGGCGATGGCGCCGGTGAGCGTCTTGCAAAAGGCTTCATCCCCGGCCAAGGGTCGGGCGCGGGTCAAGGCCTGATGCTCCCAGATCCAGGCTTCGCGGGTTTGATATTGCACAAAAGAGTCCAGCGAAGTCACCACGGGTCCGGAGGACCCGGAGGGACGGAGCCGCATGTCCAGTTCATACAGCTTGCCCGCGCGGGTCAAACTGGTGATGCTGGTGATGATCTTCTGACCCAGACGGGTGAAAAACAACGTATTGGAGATGGAACGGGTCGGGTGGTCGGTGGATTGATCCTCACCCTGGCTGCCGTGGATGAAGATCAGATCCAGGTCCGAGGAGAAACTGAGCTCCTTGCCCCCCAGCTTGCCCATGGCCAGAATGGCGAACGGGGCTTCCAGGCGTTCTCCCCGCGGGTTGGTGTGGCGTGGGGTGCCATGACGCCGGATCAACTCCTCCCTGGCATCCAGGAAAACCCGTGTCAGGATCACCTCGGCCAACAGGGCCAAACCCGCGGTCACCTCCGAGGGTTCCGCGATGCCCGACAGATCGCGTATGCCCAGTCGCAGGGTCTCGACGTTCTTGAACTCCCGGATAAACTGCATCGCGTCTTCCGGATGGGTGGCCCTGGCCATGGTCTGGTCCAGATCCCTGGTCAACTCCAGCCGGTTGCGGAACCGGCCCAGAAAATCGGTGGTCACCAGTCCGTCCATCAGTTCCGGGTGGTGGATCAAAAAGCGGGACAAAAGCGCCGAGGTGCCGAACATGCGGATCAGCAGCTTGAGCACCGGCGGATACTCCACCAGCAGGGCCAGATAGTTGATCCGATGTCCCAGACCCCGCACGAAGGCTTCCGCGTGTTGCAACGCCAGATCCTGATCCGGAGCGGTGAGCACCTCGGCCAGCAGAGGCACGGCAACCCGGCCATACCACCCGCGGGCCGCCTCGGTCATACGGGTCTGGGTGGGACCGTCCCGCAACACCGACAACAGACCGACAGCCTGTTGGGGATTCTCGAAACCGACGCGACGGATGGCCTCCAGACACGCCTCTTCCCCGGCGTCACACTCCAGCAGGGCCTCGACCGTGGGATTGCCCTGTCCTTTCCGATCGTGTTTGCCCTCGAAAAACAACTGCCCGTAAATGCCCCGCACCTCCTCGACCACCTCGGAGAGCCGCAGACGAAAGGCCTCGCTGTCTGAAAAGTGCATCCGTCTGGCCAGGGCGGCGAACGCGGCCCGCTCCTGGGGGATGGAGTGGGTCTGGCGCTCCCGTTCGATTTGCAGACGATGTTCCACGGTGCGCAGGAAACGATAATTGGTGATCAGGATATCCGCGCTCCTGGCGGGGAGCAGGTTGGCCGCCACCAGCGCCATCAGCACCCCCTCGGTCTCCCGCAGACGCAGTTGCGGGTTCTTGCCGCCATGAATCAATTGCTGGCACTGGGCGAAAAACTCGATCTCCCGGATCCCCCCGTAGCCAAGCTTGACGTTGTGGTGATAATCCTGACGGGCGGCGATCTTGTGGTCGATCTGCCATTTCATCTCCCGGATGGCGTCCAGGGCGGCGAAATCCAGGTAGCGACGGTAGACGAAGGGTTGCAGATTGCGCAGGAACTGTTCCCCCAGGGCCAGATCGCCGGCCACGGGACGGGCCTTGATCATGGCGGCCCGCTCCCAGGTGCGGCCCCAGGATTCGTAGTAGATCTCCGCGGAACGGCGGGAGAGGGTCAAATCCCCGCTTTCGCCTTCCGGTCGCAACCGCAGGTCGATGCGAAACACCATGCCATCGGCGGTGGATTCGCTCAGCAGACGGATCAGTTCCTGTCCAAGGCGGTTGTAGTACGCCTTGATGGCCAGGGGACGGGGACCGTCGCTCCCCCCCTGGTCCTCGTCGTAGAGGTAGATCAGATCCACATCGGAGGAGAAATTGAGTTCCCGCGCTCCCAGTTTTCCCATGCCCAGGATGACGAAACGGGCCGGTTTGCGCCCTTCCCCGGTCTGGGTCATGGGGGGGCCGTGGCGGGCGCTCAACCATCGGTTGAGCCATTGACAACCCGCTTCCAGAGAGGCGTCCGCCAGGGCGGAGAGACCATGGGTGGTCTCCCGCAGGCTGGCTTCGCAGGTGAGATCCCGCAGCCCGATGCCGAAAAAGGTGCGATGTTTGTGCCGTCGCAACAGTTGGGCGGCTTCGTTGCGGGAGTCGGTGGAGAGCAGCGCGGCGACCAGTCCCTGGTTCCAGGCCACCGGGTCCTGGCCGGTATCGTCGTCGTCCAGGAATTCCGGCCATTTGTTCATCACATGGGCCAGGTAGGGGCTGTTGCCCAGGGCGGTCACCAGACGGACCCGCCAAAGGGGATCCCGGAGCCGTTGCGCCAGCCGCTCTATGGCATCGGGCCGGTCGCTGACATGAGTGGCGACGAAATCGGCCAGTCGGCTGATGGCACCGGCCGGATCGGCGGTGAGGGCGGCTTGAGCGTGAATTTCTCTCCTGGTCAGCTCATCCAGGTTCAATGCGGCGGGAATCGTCAAGCTTGCAAAACTCTCGGCGGATGATTGAAATCGGTGGCAGAACCATTGACCGACACCACGCAGACATTCGAAGATTGGTTTTCTCCATGTCAATTGCCCCGATCTTCGCATATAATCGTTGCCTTTGCCACTGATTGCCAAAAGGTCATGCCCAATACCAATCCACCCTCCGCGCCGCAAACCGAGTCGAACGCGCCCGTGAAGCCTGAGGGCCGGCGTTCCGGATGGGTGCGCCGTCTGTGCTCCTTATGGATCAACAGTATCTTTTTCCTGATTTTCTTCACCGCTCCCATCCTGTTTTCCCTGGCCGTTTCCCCTCCGGATCTGACCCCCTGTCTGGGACCTGTCTCCCGTTTTCTCTCCAGGCAGACCGGACTGGACATCCGGGTGAACGGATTGACCCTGCAGACGGGCCTGTCGTTGGCCATGGTGGGGCAGGGAGTGGAGATCAGGCACCCGGACAACGAGACCCCGTTGTTCGACGTCCGGCGGATCCTGTTGCGCGTCTCCCCCCTGTCCTGGCGGCAGGGATGGCTCTCCACCAGTCTCACCCTGGAGGGGGCGAACCTCACCGTGCGCCGGCGGGGGGATGGAGAACTGCTGCTGGCCGACCGGGGGGTGGAGACGATGCTTTCGGGGACGAAATCCGGTTCCTCCCGTATTCCGATGACCGCGATCTCCCTGCAGGACGCCACCGTGACCTGGGAGGACGAGTCCGTCCAGGAGCGGGAACGACCCTTGCGGACCCGCCTGACCGGGGTTCACGCCACCGCCTTTGTGGAGTTGGACGGATCCGCGCATTTTACCGCCGAGGGGCGTTTACCCGATATCCAGCCGCAAACCCGATGGTTCGCCAAGGGGGAACGGGATCACCAGAACTTCTGGTCCCTGCGGATGCAGGTCGAGGGGCTGCTCCTCTCCCCCTTCGCCCCCTATCTGAAGCGACTCCCCCCCCTGGACGGACTGACCCCTCCGCTGGATCTGGATGTCATCGCGCAGCGCTCCGCCTCCGGGTTGCGGGCGCAATGGCAGGCCAACATCGGCTCCGGAAGCCTCGCGTGGCCCGCCGTCTTCCGCTGGCCCCTGCCCATCACCAGCCTGAAGGCCGACGGTCTTCTGGAGCAGACCGGCTCCCTGTGGAATCTGGAGGTCAAACGTTTCGACCTGACCAGCGTTCATGGCCAGGCGGGGGGCAGGATGACCCTGACCGGACTGGGAGGCGCGGAGTCGCCCCATCTGGAGTTGACCGCCACCGCCTCGGGAACCCGGACGGACCAGGCCAAATTCTATTACCCCACCCGCATCATGCACCCCCCGTTGGTCAAGTGGCTGGACAACAACCTGAAAGAGGGGCAGGTCACCCGGGCCAGCGCCCACATCCGGGGACGACTGGTCAACATTCCGGCGGGTCCCCGGGATCCCAGGGAGGATCTGTTTCACATCGAAGGGGAGGTGACCGGGTTGTCGCTCCACTATTTCCCCCCGCTGCTGCCTCTTTCCCGCATCACGACCCACCTGATCTTCGACCGTTACGGCATGACCGCGCAGGTGCCCTCCGCCCTGTTCGGGGAGACCCGCAAGGTCTCCGGCGAGGTGAGGATCGCCAACATGCTGGACAATCCCACCGTGGAAATCGTCGCCGAATCCCCCCATGTGGAGCTGCAATCCATCTGGAAGGAGATCGTCGCCCATCCACTGCTGCGCTGGGACAGGGCCGTGGGCATGGAGGGCGCCACCCTGACGGGGCAGGGGGTGGGCGGCATGAAGCTCACCCTGCCTCTGGAATCCTTGGGGAAAATGACCTATTCGGGTCGTCTGGAGCTGAAAAAAGCCAACTTCCATCCCCCCTTTCTGCCCCTTCCCCTGGAGGACGCCAGCGGCCTGCTGACCCTGGACGCGGAAC
>JADGCR010000349.1 GCA_015228895.1 Magnetococcales bacterium | reverse complement strand
CGATTCCGCCGTGGCCCATCTCACCGGGGCCATGGGCAAGCCGTGCTGGGTGATGCTCCCCGCCTGGGGCACCGATTGGCGCTGGATGCAGGAGCGGGAGGACTCCCCCTGGTATCCGCAGGTCATGCGACTGCTGCGTCAGAGAGAACCCGGAGAGTGGTCCGACGTGGTGTCCCGCGTGGCCGACGCCCTGGCGGAGATCCGCGGCCAACCCCATCCCGCTGCGGACACGCCTTGGCCGGACAGGGATTTTGCCCTATGATCCCCTCATTCTCCCTTCAGACCGCACCCCGATCGAGTCACCATGACCCAGACCCCTGAACAGGCCCTGCAAGCAGCGCTCCTCAGCCACAACGGCGGTCAGATGGAGGAGGCGGAACATCAATACCGGACCGTGCTGCGGGCCGATCCCCATCATCCGACGGCCAACCACAATCTGGGTGTCCTGATGGTGCAGACCGGCCAGGCGGCCCAGGGCTTGCCCTACCTCATCACGGCCCTGGAGACGGACCCCGCCCATGAAATGTTCTGGCTGAGCTACCTGGACGCGCTGATCGCGGCGGACCGGTTGGCGGTCGCCAGTCAGGTGGTGGCCCAGAGCCGGGAGATGGGCGTGCCGGAAGAGGGGATCGAGCGCCTGAAGGAGCGCCTGGAGCACGGGATCACACGGCGCGGGGGCGTCCCGGACGCCCCGAACGCCTCCGAAGCCGCCCTGCGCGCCACCCTGAACATCCAATCCTGGAATACCGGATCCACGGCTGCGGGGCGCGGTGATCCGCCGCTGGTATTGTTCGACTGGCTGGTGCACCACACTTTCGGCTGGGGGGTGTACGGTCTCAATCTGGTGTTGAACGGCAGCGCCCAGGGTCGCATCACCCCGGCAAGCACCGCCCAGGATCGCATGGCCATCATCGGTTCCACCTCCACCCACCATCATGTCGCCCATCCAAACCCGTTGGCCCAGCCCATCATGGATCATTTTTATCGAAATTCCATGCGGTTGTATCAATGGATGTGTCATAAGAGCGCGCCCTTCACCCTGCCCTGGCCCGTACTGCACGGACTGGGCAACGGTCTGCACATCACGCAGAACCGGATGCCCAACGGATTGCGTTATCATGGCGCGCCGAGCATCGGCATCCTGGCCCTGGAACAGACCCGGTTGGACCAGGAGGCCCGCGACCGGGCGGCGCGACTCGCCCTGATCGTCACCTGTTCCAGCTGGAACACGGAGATCCTGGAGGATGCGGGCATCGGACCCGCGATCACCGTGATTCAGGGAATCGATCCCACCCTGTTTCACCCCGCGCCCCGGGCGGGTTGGCTCAAGCATCGTTTCACCGTCTTTTCCGGGGGCAAGCTGGAGTTCCGCAAGGGACAGGATCTGGTCCTGCTGGCCTTTCGGGCCTTCGCCAGACGGCACCCCGAAGCCCTGCTGGTCACCGCGTGGCACTCCCCGTGGCCGGAACTCGCCAGGAATCTGGCCACCAATCCCAAGGTGGCTCCGGTACCCTTCGAGCCGACAGGCCGGGTGGATGTCACCGGTTGGGCGGTGGCCAACGGCCTCGCCCCGGAGCAGGTGCTCGACCTGGGGCAGGTGCCCAACACGCGCCTGCCCCCCCTGCTGCGGGAGATGGATGTGGCCCTGTTCCCCAACCGGGGGGAAGGAGGCACCAACCTGGTGGCCATGGAGTGCATGGCGTGCGGCGTGCCGGTGATTCTCTCCCGCAACACGGGACATCTGGATCTGATCCAGCCGGACAACTGTCTGCCCCTGGAGTGGCAGAAACCCATGCCCGACCGGGGGTTGTACCGGGGATGGGGGGAAAGCAACGTGGAAGAGATGGTGGAGGCCCTGGAAACCTGCTACCAGGAACGGGAACCAGCCCGACAACGGGGGGCGAAGGGGGCGGCCATGATGGGGGAGTTGACCTGGAGCCGCCAGATCGCCCGACTCACCGACGCCATCGCCCCCTATTGCGGCTGGTCATGACCGCGCGACCGGACGCTCATGCCGATCCGGAGGGTCTGGCAGAATGGCTTGAGCGACAAAACCGCCAGGAAGAGGCCGCCGCCATTTACCAGGCTCTTTGGGAGAAGGAGCCGGACAACCCGTTGCACCCTTTCAGGCTGGGCCTGCTCCGGCACACCCGGGACCAACCGGACCAGGCCGCGACCCTCTATGAAGCCGCCCTTAAGCTCGATCCCCATCTGGCCATGGCCCACCTCAATCTGGGTGCCATTCACAAGTCGCGCGGCCAACTGGAACACGCCGCGACCCGCTATCGTCAGGCTCTGGCCTGCGAACCGGACTATGGGGCGGCCTACAACAATCTTGGGCTGGTCCTCCACGAACAGGGGGAACTGGCCGCGGCCGAAAGCCATTTTCTCCAGGCGTTGGCGCTCCAACCCGATTATGCGGGGGCGTTCAACAACCTGGGCAACACCCTGTTCCAGCAACAACGTTACGCCGAAGCCGAAACCTGCTATCTCAAGGCATTGGAGCACCAGGCCGATTATGCCGACGCCCGGTGGAACCTGAGCCTGCTCTACCTCAGCCTGGGCCATTTCCAGGCCGGCTGGCCTCTGCATGAGGCGCGCCACCACCCCAACAACAGCAGCCGCAGAGTCATCCGCCCCACCCTCCCCTTTCCCATGTGGCGCGGCGAGGATCTGACCGGGCGCTCCCTGCTGATCCTGCCGGAACAGGGGTTCGGGGACCAGATCCAGTTCTGCCGCTTCGTCTCCCTGCTCAAGGCCAGAGGGGCCGGACGTCTGACCCTGGTATGCCAGGCTCCCCTGCGGGGACTCTTCGCCTCGTTGCCGGAG
>JADGCR010000348.1 GCA_015228895.1 Magnetococcales bacterium | reverse complement strand
GGAGCATCCCCCCCGCCACCAGGATCGCCCCCCGCCGGGCCGGATACCAGGCGCATCCTCCCCCCAGCGCCACCAGCAGCAGGCCGCTGACCTGGAAAATGCGCTCCACCCCCAGTTGTGGCACCAGAAAGAACCCCGTCACCACCGTGCCCGCCACGCTCCCCAGGGTGGACAGGGCGGTCAGGCCACCCACCACCCGCCCCAGCCGCTCCCGGTCCGGCGCGGCGATCTTGACGATCAGTGGGGTGACGCACCCCAGCAGCAAAAGAGGGGGGCCGAACAGCAGCAGGGTGCTGACAAACGCGCCCAGACGCAAACCGAGGGGATGGGTGGCGGTCAGCAGGGCCCCTTTCCAGAAAGGCAGGCTCACCAGCAGCAGACCCGCGAGGGCGATGGGCCAGGGCAGCAGCCGCTCCGCCCGCAGACGGTCCGCCAGACGCCCGCCGATCACGTAGCCCATGGCCAACGCCAGCAGGGTGACGGCGATCAGGGAGGTCCAGACAAACAGGCCCACCCCGTAAAACGGTCCCACCACCCTGGAACCCAGGATCTCGATCATCATGACCAGCGCGCCACACAACGCGGAGACTCCACCCAGAAACATCATCGACATGGAGCGACTCCGTGGGTTGTCGGTTGATCCTGCTTTCAGGATTTTGTCAGAAGCGCTCCGAAAGGTCAAAGTTCGACGTTGGCCACCAGGGTGTGGTAGGATGCCACGACTCGTTTCCCCCGTATGCCATTTTGGAGATCAACACGTCATGTCCAAAAGAAAAACCGGCGGCGCGCCGCAAACCTTGACCGCCACCATGGCGACCCTCTTCACCCTGATCGGGGCGGGCCGGCTGGCGGAAGCGTTGACCGTGGCCAACGGGTACATGGCCAAATCCCCACCCGACGCCGCCCTGCTGAATCTCGCCGCCGTCTGCCATGTGCAACTGGGGGATCCGGAACGGGCCAAGTCCTGCTGGCTGTTGGCCCTGCGCCTCGATCCGGAGTGTGTCGATGCCCACAACAATCTGGGCAACCTGTACAAGGCACAGAAATGTTTCCCGGAGGCCGAGGCCGCCTACGCGCAGACCCTGCGCCTGCGCCCCGACTTCGCCGAGGCCCACTACAACCTGGGCGCTCTGCTGAAAGAGCAAAAACGGACCCCGGAGGCCATCGCCGCCCTGCAACGGGCTCTGCGGTATCAGCCGGGTCTGGCGGAGGCCCATTACGACCTGGCCACCCTGCTGGTGGAGCGCAACGACCTGGCCGCCGCCGAAGCCGCCTTCCGGCAGGCGTTGCGCCTCAGACCGGAGATGGTCGAGGCGGCCAACGATCTGGGGGTGCTGCTGAAGAACCAGCAACGCTGGCCGGAGGCGGAGGCGCTGTTCGTCCAGGTGCTGCGTCTGCAACCCAACGCGGCCCTGGTGTGCAACAATCTGGGCAACCTCTACAACGACCAGCGACGGTGGGAGGAGGCCAGGACCGCCTATCGGCGCGCCTTGAGCATCCATCCCGAATACGCCGACGCCCATTACAATCTGGCCATCTCCCTGCAACGGGAACACCATTACGCCGCCGCCGAGGAGAGCTATCGACGGGTGGTGGGGATCCGGTCCGACCATTGGGAGGCCCTGCTCAATCTGGGAGTGCTGCTGCAGAAACAGCGGCGGTTCCCGGAGGCGGAAAACGCCTATCGGCAGGCTCTTTTCGTCCAGCCGGACAACCCCGATCTGCTGTGGAATCTGGGTCTGCTCTGTCTGGCGTCGGGGCGCTTCCAGGAGGGTTGGCCCCTGCACGAAGCCCGTCATCACCCGGACAAGAAAGGGCGCACCACCCTCCCGCCCCCCTGCCGTTTCCCATGTGGCAAGGGGAGGATCTGACCGGACGCTCCCTGCTCATCCTGCCGGAACAAGGGTTCGGGGATCAACTCCATTTTTGTCGTGCTGTCCCCCGGTTGAAGGCCATGGGGGTGACCACCCTGACGCTGGCTTGCGACGCCCCCCTGCTGCCCCTGCTGCGTTCCCTGCCGGAGGTGGATCAGGTGGTGGTCGCCAACAGGGAGCAGACGTACCCCCGGCACGATTACTGGATCTTTCTGCTCTCCCTGCCGTTGCGCCTGGAGCGCTTGCCCGCCGACCTCCCCTATTTGCGGCCACCCGAGGCCCGTTCCAGCCACTGGGAGACCCTGCTGGCCAATCAACCCGGATTCCGCGTGGGTCTGGTCTGGAAGGGGGATTGCCGTCATCCCAACGACTTCCACCGCTCCCTGCCCGGTTTGGCCACGCTGGCCCCGCTGTGGGGTGTGGACGGGGTGGTTTTCGTCAATCTGCAACAGGGTCCGGGGGGGGAGGAGGGGAGGAATCCCCCGGTCGGACAGCCGTTGCTCCAGCCAGGGGAGTCGTTCCAGGACTTCGGGGATACCGCGGCCCTCGTCTCCCGGCTGGATCTGGTGATCACCATCGATTCCGCGGTGGCCCATCTGGCGGGCGCTCTGGGCAAACCGTGCTGGGTGATGCTCTCCGCCTTCGGGTGCGACTGGCGCTGGATGCGGGAGGGGGAGGAGACCCCCTGGTATCCGGGTGTCATGCGTCTGTTTCGTCAGACCGTCCCGGACGACTGGTCCACCGTGGTGGCCTCCATGACCGACACCCTGGCCCGCCTCTCCGTCGGGACGAGATGAAAACCCGGGCCCTCGCCCTGTATGCCGCGGGCCAGGTGGAGCAGGCGCTGTCCGTGGCCGAGGCGTGGATGACGTCCCGGGGTCCGGACCCGGTGCTGCTCAATCTGGCGGCGGCCTGCCACATGGGGTTGGGGGATTGGGAACGGGCCGACGCCTGCTGG
>JADGCR010000347.1 GCA_015228895.1 Magnetococcales bacterium | reverse complement strand
GTATCCGTAGGCCAGATGATAGAAGGATGGTGTCCAGGCCATGATCTTCGGGTCGAGATACCATTGTCGGTATTTCGTCAGGGCGTATATCTCCGTGCCGGGCGCGGGGAGCAGGGTGTTGATGGAACAGGCCTTGACCCGGTCGATGATGGCTTCGAACAGACGGCTCTCTTCCGCCAGCAGTTCCGGGTCGTCGAAGGGCATGCCGATGGGGCAGTTGACCACCACGTCAATCAGGTATTTGTTCAGCATCGCGATATTGTCGAGAATCCTGTCGTAGTTCTTGTTCTTCTTGATCCGTTGCAGGGACCGTTTCGACAGCCGTTCCACGCCCAGTTGCACCTCCGTGCAGTGGGCCTTCTTCATCGCGCCCACCAGTTCGTCGTCCATGGCCAGCACCACATTGGTTTGACAGGAAAAGCTCATTTTCTCATGCAGTCCTGCGTTGATGTAGGCGCTGCAGAAAGCGATCGCGCTCGATTTCCTCAAGGTGAAATTGTTGTCGTAGAAGGTCAGGTGTTTTGGCCGGTATCGGTCGTGGATCTGTTCCGCCAGGGCGATCTTGTACTCGGTGGAGTGTTCCCGCACCTTGATCATGGATGGCATGGGCAACTGACAGAAAGAGCACTGGTAGGGACAGCCCCGCTGGGTGATCAGGACGTTGGTGACATACTGGTCGTCACCGGGAAATTTAAGATAATCCTCCAGGTTGACTAGGTCGTAATCGATGAAGGGCAGGGAATCCAGGTCGGTGAACAGGGGCGGCCAACCCGTGTCGATCCGTTTGGCCCGGGTTCCGGAATGAAAATTGAGGCCGGCAATCGGAGTCAGACGCGCCTCCAGGGCGGGTGGAATGGCGAAAGTGTGGGGGTCGGCGTGGCGGGTGTGGTCCCGCAAGGCCAGCAACAGGGGGACGATGGTGGCGTCCGCCTCCCCTTTGACCACGATGTCGAAAGGGAGGGCGATGACCTCCTCCGGCGCGCTGAAGGTGTGCAGTCCACCCCCCAGCAGACAGATTTGCGGGAAGCGCGCCTTGACCCGGGCCACCGTCCGGCTGGTCGCCAGAAGATTGAGAGCGTGCACGTTGAAGCCGATCACATCCGGCTGGAAGGTTTTGATGATGTTTTGATAGTCGTTGAATGAGTAAAATTTGTGAATGGTGTTGTTGTCGATGATCTTGACGGTGGCCACCGTCTTGGCGAGGGTGCCGATCAGCGTCAAACCGTAGGAGGTGTTGTTGTACCGGTAGATGGTGTTGGCTTCTCTGATCAACAAGAGCTTCATGGGAGATCCTCGGAGGTCGGAGTGGCCGCTTCCGGGAGGCCGGTCCTGGCGTGTCCGGATTTTTTATAGCATCAACGACCCGTGGATTCAACGCATGTCGCGACGCGCCGCCATTTTGACGCGTCGCCACTCCCCGATCTTGACCTGATTCCAGGTATGGACTAACATGGCTGATTGTCAAAGTTAAAGTGATTTTGGGCACGGCAAGGAGTTTGTGGACGTGGATTACAAAGATACGGTGCAATTGCCCGTCACCCGGTTTGCCATGCGGGCCGATCTGCCCGGGAGCGAACCGGAGGTGCTGGCGCGATGGGAGTCGATGGATCTGTATGGACGGATGCGCGCCCAGGGTGCCGGGCGGCCCTCGTTCGTGCTGCACGACGGCCCTCCCTATGCCAACGGCCATTTGCACATGGGGCATGCCATCAACAAGGTTCTCAAGGATGTGATCATCAAGTCCCGCCGCATGGAGGGTTTCGACGCCCCCTATGTGCCGGGCTGGGACTGCCATGGACTCCCCATCGAAACCAAGGTGGAGGTGGAACTCAAGGCCCAGGGTCTGGACAAGGAGACCATGGACCCGGTTCTGTTCCGCCGTCACTGCCGGGAGTACGCCCAGCGTTGGGTGGATATCCAGCGGGAGGAGTTTCGACGCCTGGGGGTGATCGGGGACTGGTCCCATCCCTATCTCACCATGGAGTACCGTTTCGAGGCCGACATCCTGCGGGAACTGGGCAAATTCCTGGTCAACGGCGGGTTGTTCAAGGGGGCCAAGCCGGTCTACTGGTGCGTCACCGATGTCACGGCCCTGGCCGAGGCGGAAGTGGAATACGCGGACCATGTTTCCACCTCGGTGCACGTCAAGTTCCCCCTGGCCGACGATGAAAGCCTGCTCTCCCTGGGGCTTGACGGAACCGTGGCCGTGGTGATCTGGACCACCACCCCCTGGACCATTCCGGCCAATCTGGCGGTCTGTCTCCATCCCACCCTCACCTATGTGGCGCTGCGTATCGACAACCCCGGCACCTGTCGCAACCTGGTTCCCGGAGAGATCCTGATCGTGGCCGAGGGGCTGTGGGAAGCGGCGGTGGCCGGTTTCGGCGCGCCACGGGACGGGGTGGAGATCGTGGCCCGTTTTCCCGGTTCCGCCCTGGAGGGGAAACGTTTCCGCCACCCGTACGCCCACCGGGACGCCCCCATCGTGCTGGGGGGACATGTCACCCTGGAAGCGGGCACCGGCTGCGTGCACACCGCCCCCGGACATGGCCACGAGGACTTCGACGTGGGACGGCGCTACGGGTTGGAGGTCTACAACCCCGTGGACGATCGGGGGATCTTCGAGCCCGGCACCCCCCATTTCGCCGGGCAGCACATCTTCAAGGCCAACGAGGGGGTGCGGGCGCTGCTGGAACGGGAAGGGAGGCTGCTCGCCTCCTCCCGCATGACCCACAGTTATCCCCACTGCTGGCGCTGCCACAAGCCGGTGATCATCCGCACCACGCCCCAGTGGTTCATCTCCATGCAGAACAACGGCCTGCGCGACCGGGCCCTG
>JADGCR010000346.1 GCA_015228895.1 Magnetococcales bacterium | reverse complement strand
GGCCTGGTTGAGTCGCTCCTGAATGGAGGGTTTGTGCTGCTGTTGCGGAAAGGGTTCCTCCCCTTCTCCATCGGCTTCATCTTCGTCTTCGGAGTGTTCCCTGCGGGAGGAGCGGGATTTCGAATTCTGCTTCAGGTTCTCCACATGGCGGGAGGAGATCTGTTCGGAGTTATGCGTGCGGATCTCCTGGGGAATTTTGGCAAGGTTGGAGTGTTCCAGTAATGGATTGTTCGCCCCCAAAAGATTGATCGCTGGAATGGCGTTGAACATGACGCACCTTGGTTTCCCTGACTGCCCATCGGCTCAAAAAATGAAATTCCTTCTTTCCTTGTTGATCATATCGGCCAACGATCCGGAAGGATGAATGATTTGTTCCCGCTCCGGGTCATCGCGCCAGTTCCAACAGGGTTTTATTCATGTTGTCGAGACGCTGCACCAGAATTTCTATCAGCTGATCCTTGATCTTGTGCTGCATGCCGGAGTCCAGTTCCCGCATGGATTGTCCATTGATGGTGAAACAGATCATTTTTTCGCTGGCGACCACATTCGTGGTGCGGGGACGATTGGTGAGAAACGAGATTTCCCCCACGACCGTCCCCGCATCCAGGGTGGCGATGACGTGTCCGGGACTGGTGGTTTTGGTGACGTGGGCCGATCCCTTGAGGATGATGTACAGAGCGTTGTCCTGGGCCCCCTCCTCGATGAGATGCTCTCCGGAGCGGAAGCTCTCAAAGTAGCTGTCCAGGCTCAACAGCCGTTCTTTTTCCTCATCCGTGAAGTCCCAAAAGAACGGAACGCTTTCCAGCAGTTGTTTGGCGATCATGGAGACACCTTAGAAATGAACGAATCCAAGAGGAACGGATGCGTCACAATATAGCAAATTCCTCGCCCCAACCCCAAGGATGGAATGGTCCCGGAAGAAAAAAAAAGCATGGCTTCACTGGAGGGCATCACCCTCCCAGCACCAGGTCTCCCTTTGGCCGGGTGACGCAGAGCAGACAGGTGCCTGGCTCTGGATCATAGTCGGGGGAATCGAAATACTCCACGGCTCCGCTTCTGATCTCCGTCTGGCAGGCTCCGCACCCCCCGGCCCGACAACCGTAAGCCATCTCCAGCCCCTGGTCCTCGGCGAACTCCAGCAGGGAGCGGGCGCGCCCGTCCCAGACGAAACTCTTCCCCACGCTGTCGAAAGTGACCCTGCACCCGACGCTGGAAGAGTCCGGGGCGGTCTGTTCCGCAACGGTTCCGCTCAAGGAAGAGGGACCAAAGGACTCGAAATGAACCTGCTCCCCCGGCACGCCCCAGAGCTTCAGGGCGGGCACCAGGGCATCCATCATGGCCCCGGGACCGCAGACGTAGAAGTGAACGTTCCGGGTCGCCAGGGAGGCCTGCACCAGGGTGGCCTGCACCAGGGCGAGGTCCACATGTCCCTCATGCTGGAAATCCTTCCCCGGCCGATCCTGGGGGAGGGGCTTGCTGTAACAGACGTGCAGATGGAATCCCGGTTGGCTTTGGGCCAGTTGCTCCAGATGTGCCTTGCCCACCTGTTCCCCGCTGTTGCGCACGCCATGAAAGAGCCAGACATCGCGGGGGGCCTCGGAGGCGAAATTCGCGTTCAGCATGCTCAGCAACGGAGTGATGCCGATCCCGCCCCCGATCAGCACCATGGGCGAACGTCCCTGATCCGGAACGAATTGACCGCTCGGTGCCTGGGCCATGAGGAGTGCGCCCACTGCCACGGTGTCGTGCAGGTGGCTCGACACCAGACCGGCCCGCTTGATGGAAACCCGGTAATACCCCAAACCGGGGCGGTCGGAAAGAGTGTAGCAACGCACCAGGTGTCTGAGCGCTCCCGTGGTCTCGTCCGTCAGGATCACCCCGAAGGTGAGAAACTGACCTGGGGTCCAATTCGTCACCGCCCGGCCCTCCGTGGGGACCAGATAGAACGAACAGACACTCCGGCTGGCGTCTTCGTACTCCTTGCGCACGACGCGCAACTCCCTCCATCCCGCCCAACTCTCTGAACGACTCACGACCATTGCCTCCCGTTCCATGATCCAATCCGGATTCCCGCCGGGTCAGGGAGGTTTCACCCTGTTCCCGTTCTGTCCGCTCCCGCAAAGAAGACGATACCGCTCCCCCCTTATTTGCAAGTGTCAAAGAAACCTCTGACCCTCACGACCGAACTGACGGCGCGAAACCCGTTCGACATGGCCCGACACCTTGATCCGTCACGCTGGCATGAAGCATGCGTATCAAGGCCGCGTCGTATCATTCATTCGGGCTTTGTCGCAAGGGAACCTTTTCCCCGTGAACCGCCCCCTTTAATCGAGTGACACATGGATCGTTTTGCCCGTCTTTTTACGCTGCAATTTCAACTCGGGGATTCCGGCGCCCGGAATGCCCGACTTGGGAAAGAGGCTCAATGGCGCGCCATCGACCGCACCATCGTCCTGTTCGGCCCCCCCGCGATTGTCAACAACGACTGGTCTTTGGGCATGCTGGACCTGCCTTCCCCCGGGGAGGAACCCCAGGTGGAACTGCTCGAATAAATCCGCTCACCAACCCGGCATCGGCATGCCGCCGCCGTTTGCGCTGCACGAAATCCCCTGGTAACGAATATCCAGCCCCTGATAGTAGTCAAGGCAGTTCTGCCGGGACATGCCGGAGATCGGACAGCGATTCCGTCCCTCGTCCACCATGCGTTTGGCCCAGGCCAAACGCTCCTGGCAGGCCCGTTGCCACTGGCTGACGGCCGTTCGGTTCTGGGGGGGCGCGGGGGGTGGGGCGGTTCTGGCGGTGGTGGCAGGGGGGGCGACCGACTCCGCGGGAGGGG
>JADGCR010000345.1 GCA_015228895.1 Magnetococcales bacterium | reverse complement strand
GGCCGTTCTGCGCCGGGCGCGGGGGAGCATGACCGGTCGGGAAACGGTCTTTTCTTTCGCCGGCTGGCAACTCCATGTCGATCGGCGGGAGCTGGTGGATGGCGGGGGGACCATCGAACCCTTGAGCGCCGGAGAATTCGATCTGCTCATGGCCTTCGTCCAGAACCCGCAGCGGGTGCTGGATCGGGAACGATTGCTGGATCTGGCTCGGGGCGCGACGACCCGGAGCTTCGATCGCAGCATCGATACCCAGGTCATGCGCCTGCGCCGCAAGATCGAGGCCGATTCCCGGGCCCCGGAACTCATCAAGACGGTCTGGGGCAGCGGCTACCTGTTCACGCCCGAGGTGAGGAGGGTCTGATGCCGCGCCTGTTCGAGAGTCTCGCCGGCCAGACGATGGCCATTCTCCTCTCCGGGCTGATGTTGTTCCACCTCCTGAGCATCCTGATCTTCACCAGCGAAAAACTGGAGACCATGGTTCTCATCGACGAGACCCACCTTCTGGAAAAGGTGGCCTCCATCGCCCGCATGCTGGTGGACACACCCAGGGAGTACCATGAGGTGATGATCGCCGCCTTGAACGACGCCATGCCCGAGGTTCGTTTTCACCACGGGGACCAGAACCCTGCGGAAGTTTTCGCGGGCGGACGCGAAGATGCCCGCAGCCGTCTGGAAACCCTGATCGACCGGCCACGGGTCCGGGTGCTGACGGTGGACAGCTCGGAGCTTCTCTGGAACCACGATGGCGGGGAGTGGCATCGGCTGTGGTTCATGATCGAGACCGGGATCATTCGCTGGATGCACGGAACGGCCATGGATCGGGAGCTGCGTATGGTCGTCGCCATGCCCGACGGGCATCGGGTGGTCTTCACCACCCGGCCCGCTGCCAATCATGTTCCCCTGTTCGGCCATGCGACGTTCTCGGTCTCTCTCATGGGTGGGGCGGTGCTGCTTTTTTCCTGGGTGGCGGTGCGTCGCATGACCTCCCCCCTGGAGCGCATCGTTCAAGCGGCGGAGGCGTTCGGGCGGGATCTCTACGCCGCCCCCCTGGCCGAGGCAGGGGCGGTGGAATCCCGGAAAGTGGCGCGGGCGTTCAATGCCATGAATCGCAGCATCCGGGAGTTCGTCGAGGAGCGCACTCGCATGATCGCCGCCATTTCCCACGATCTGCGCACCCCGCTGACGCAGTTGCGGTTGCGGCTGGAGTTCATTCCTCCCGGTGAGGAGCGGGCGAAGATGGCGGTCGCCCTGGACGAAATGGAGGCCATGGTGGCCTCCACCCTCTCATTCGCCAAGGATGCCGCCGCCGAGGTGGAGGCGCGTCGGCGCGTCAACCTGGCCGGGTTGCTGGCCACCCTCTGCGACGATCTGCAAGACCAGGGGATGGAGATCGAACGGGACGAATGGGAACGCCTGCCCTGCCATTGTCGTCCCCTGGCCATGAAGCGCGCCCTGACCAACCTCATCGTCAATGCGACGCGGCATGGCGGTGCGGCACGGGTGGTTCTGGAGGTGGTCGCCGACCGCGTGGTGATCGAGGTCCGCGATCCCGGAGAGGGCATCCCGGAAAACGAATGGGAAAACGTTTTCAAGCCGTTCTACCGTCTGGACGCGGCCCGAGGCCAGCCGGGTTCGGGCCTGGGGTTGAGCGTGGCGCACGCCGTCATCCGCGACCACGGCGGGGAGATCGCGTTCCATAGACCGGAAGAAGGGGGGTTCGGTGTGCGCGTTACCCTGCCGATGGTGGCATGATGCTGTCCGGAGAAGCGGCGACACCGCCCTGGTCGGGGTCGTCGCCTGCGACCGATCCGGGTTGCAGTTTGTCCAGGTAGTAATAGATCACCGGGGTGATGTACAGGGTCAGCCATTGGGAGAGGAGGAGCCCCCCGACGACCGTCAGTCCCAGGGGTTGGCGCGTCTCCCCGCCCGCCCCCCATCCCATGGCGATGGGAACCGCCCCCATGATCGCCGCCAGGGTCGTCATCATGATCGGGCGAAAACGGATCAGGCCCGCCTGACGGATGGCCTCCAGGGGGGCCAGGTTCTCCCGACGCCTGGCCTCGATGGCGAAGTCGATCATGATGATCGCATTCTTCTTGACGATGCCGATCAGCAGAATGAGGCCGACAAAACCGTACATATCCAGGTCACGCCCGAAAAATTGCAGGGTCAGGAGCGCTCCCAGGGCGGCGGCGGGCAGGCCAGAGAGGATCGTCAGGGGGTGGATGAAGCTCTCGTAAAGGATTCCCAGGACCAGGTAGATGACCAGGACCGCCAGGAGCAACAGCCATCCCATCCCCGCCAGGGAGGACTGGAAGGCCAGCGCCGCTCCCTGGAATCCCGTGGTGATCGACCCGGGCAGCCCCAACGCCTGTTTGGTGACCTCGATCGACGCGAGCGCCTCGCTCAGCGAATGCCCGGGCTCGAGATCGAAGGAAATGGTCACCGCCGGGCTCTGTCCCTGGTGGACGATGGTCGCCGGCCCGACCGTCCTGTAGAGCCGGGCGATGCTTCCCAGGGGAACGGATTCTCCGCCCTCGGTCCGGAGCGGCAGGCGTTCCAGGTAGGAGGGATCCTCCTGGAACGGGGTGTCGATCTCCATGATCACCGCGTACTGGTTGGCCGAGGCCTGGATCGTGCTGACCTGACGCGACCCCACCGCCAGGGCCAGGTCGCTCTCGACCGATTCGGGGGAGAGCCCGACCGAGGCGGCCTTCTCCCGGTCGATCTCCACCCAGACGACGGGTTTGGTGATCTGCAGATCGGTGGTGACATTGGCGAATCCCGGCAGGTTCCGCAGACCGGTCTCGACCTTGGGGGCCCAGGTGAAGAGTTCCGTCGCGTCCGTCCCCT
>JADGCR010000344.1 GCA_015228895.1 Magnetococcales bacterium | reverse complement strand
GCCTGGGTGAAACTTTCGAAAATGGCCTCCACCCGGTTGGCCGGAATGCCGATGCCCGTATCCACCACGGCAAACAGCAGCGACGCCTCCTCCGGGGCGCGGGTCACCCGCACCGTCACGCCCCCCGTGGCGGTGAACTTGATGGCGTTGCCCGCCAGATTGACGATCACCTGGCGCAAGCGGGCCTGGATGTGGCGGCGGGGCTGGCCGCCTGGCAGGACGAGGGGGCCTATCGCAAGGCGTTGATCCGCTTCGGCGCGACCCGGAGTCAGGACCCCGCCCGGATGCGCGCGGCGTTGGCGGATGGAGATGTGGCCGCGGCCAAGGCCCTGGCCCACGCCCTCAAGGGGGGGGCGGGAAATCTGGCGGCCCTGGAACTGGCCGAGGCCGCCAGGGTGCTGGACACCACCCTCAGGGAGGGCGGGGAGGGCGCGCCTTTGGTGGAGGCGGTGGAAAAGGCCATGGAGATCGTGGTGGCCTCATGCCGTCAGTTGGCCCACGGGGAGACCGACGGGATCCTGGCCAAAATCATGGCCGCCCTGGAGGAGGGCGATCTGGAGGCGGTCCAGGAGACCCTCCCCGCCCTGACCGCCGCGATGGACGGCACCGGATCGGCGGAGGAGGTCCAGGCCCTGACCGCCCAGGTGGAGGCGTTCGATTTCGACACCGCGCGGGAGACGCTCTTGCGCATCGCCCGACAAACGGGGATTGCAATCCTGACCTGAATCCATGAAACCGGTCCCCCTTCAACGCCCGGACCAAAACCGGCAGAAAGGGAGGAGATCCATCACCCCCCGAAACCGGTCCTGGTGCGCGTCCAGAGCGCCTTCAACGGGACGCGCACCCCGTCGAGCAGCCGGTCCGATCCACTCGTCAGGGTGAGTTTCAGCAATACGTTGCCCCCCACGAATTCGTACACCCCGCCCAACCACAGCGCCTCCCCCTCCTCCTGGAGCGTCTCGTCGGCTCCCTTGAGCAGGGCGGCGTCCAGGGTGCGGGTGAAGTCGTTGCCGACCTGTTTTTTCTCTTCCAGAATGGGCAACGGCCTGATTGGGCGACCGGACCATTTCTTGGCGAACCGTTTGACCAGATTGGACATCTGGATCTCCAGACGCTCCGGTTCTTCCAGCACCAAACGCCGGGAGGCGGCATAATCCGGCGGGATGCGTCGCGGCAGGTTGTCGCGGGTCGCCTCGGACCGCTTGGGGATGTGTTCCCGGATGCGGTGGATCAGGTCGTCGGCGACCACCGGCTTGTTGACATACCCCTGACAGGAGCCGTGGAAAGAGTCCAGGATGTCCTCCGTGGAGTTGCGGGCCGTGATCATGATGGCGACCGCCATGCCCTTGCCGGGGACCGCCCACTCCTTTTCCAGGGTGCGAATGGCGTACAGCGCCTCGTGGCCATCCATGCGGGGCATTTCGATGTCCATGCACACCACATGGTAGGGCGCCTTCTCCTCCAGGGAGGCTTCGAAAAGAGCGACCGCCGCCTCGCCGTCTCCGGCCTGGTCGCAGGTTCCCAAAGGGGCGAGGAGGGTGGAAAGTTTCTCCCGTTGGCCGGGATCATCATCGACGATCAGGATTTTCATGGTTTTCGCTTCGTTGCAGAGGGCCATTGACTGGTTGCGGCGGACAAGGATACCGCAACCAGCTGGGTTGTGAAAGTCATTGCACGCTGGAGGGCGGTTTCAGGGCGGCGGTTTGCGCCACACACCCTTTGCCGGTCATCCAGGCGGCCCGGGCCTCCTGACTGGTCATGCCAGAGGGCATCAGATGGACCTTGGCGGTGGTGGTCAGGCCGTCCAGGTCCAGATGATACGTCCCCCCATCGGCGATGGGCATGGCGACGGGGGGGGTCAGGCGATCCTTGCCGGCGGGCCACCGGGTGTGGGCGCGCCACAGATCCTCGCCATAGCGCACCGTGATCGTGGCGGCCTCCTGACTGGCAGGACGCCAGAACACCAGGGGTTGTCCCTTGGCCAGACAATAATTTCCGGAGCGGGAGACATCCACCACCCAAGGTTCCCGCTGACGTTCCCTGGCGTTGGCCTGCTCGATGGCGTTGGCCGCGTTGCGGGTGGTCCCCAATCCCCCGGAGCGGGTCTTGGGGGCGCTGACGAGCATTTTCAGGGTATCCATGACCCCGGTATCCGTGGCTGCCACGGTTTTGGGCAGGGGGAGATCGTGGTAGGGTCCCTCCAGATTGAGAATGGCCCCGTTGGCCGCCAGCAGCGTCACCCGCTGCCCGGCTTTCAGTGTCAGGGGGTGCGTGGAATCGATGGTCTGTCCCGGCGCGTACCCTCCCCCGTCCGCCTTGTACACGACCAGTTCGGTGGCCAGGACCGGAGTTGTGACCAGCGCTCCCACCAGAACCCCCAGCGTGTTCCAGAACCCGATGCGTTTCATGGACGTCTCCTTTGAAGCCTGATGAACAAAACAGCGCAATACCCTCTTGCCTCATCTATCAAGCAAACCTAATGCCAATCAAAAAAACAATATAAAATCAATCTGTTTTTCTGAGACAACCCGCAAGAATAGTAAAAAAAAATGTCACAGTAAAACAAGATAACATTTGGAGGCGCCGTGCCGCAAGAGTGGAAACAGAAGCTTGCAGACATCCGGTACAAATCATGCTTTAATAAAATCAGCGCACCATCCGACCGGACGACGAGCCAATCATGACCACACGCCATCACAACCCCGTGGGACACGAAACCGCAACCCGCGCCCACGCCCTGTGGTCGGGGCGGACGGTGCAACCCCTGATGCTGGCGTTGGAGGCCCGCATCCTGCTGGATGGCGCCGGGAGCGGGGATTGGCTGCCGCATGACCCGACCGGTTCCATGGCGTTGCCTGACCCCCAACCGGAAC
>JADGCR010000343.1 GCA_015228895.1 Magnetococcales bacterium | reverse complement strand
GGGCCTGCTGGGCGTTGACCAGGTTCATGTCCACCGCCCGGGCGTGGCTCATGGCCTCCTGAATGGCCCCTCGGGTGATTTCGTGAAACACCACCCGGGAAACCGGGGTGTTTTCCAGCAAACCCCGCTCCCGCAAAATCTCCAGCACATGCCAGGAGATGGCCTCGCCCTCGCGATCCGGGTCGGTGGCCAGCAGGATCTGCTTGGCGCCGCGCAGGGATTTGACCAGGGCTTCCACATGGCGCGTCGATTGACGCGGCACCTCGTAGTGCATGAAAAAGCCGTGTTCGGTATCCACCGAGCCGTTTTTCTTTGGCAGATCCCGTATATGACCATAGGTGGCCACGACACGATTTCCAGGCCCAAGAAACTTCTCGATAGTTTTTGCTTTTGCGGGTGATTCGACTATGACGACATTTGACATGGTAATCCGGGCTTATCAATCTGTTTGAGTAGAATCCGATATTCCAGGGCGCCGCAGTCCGTACAAGTGGCCGGGCAGCCGCTCGATGCGCTCGCTCATTTCAAGATGAAGTAAAATGCGGGAAAGTGCCGCCACTGTCAATCGGCTATCCCGTGCCAGTGTATTGCCGTCGAGAGGGCCGTTGTTCAGCAGGGTGAGTACCCGTTGCGCTTCCCGGGCCACCTGGGTCGGGTCGTCGTCGTTTCGGCTCGGCCATCCCATCTCTTCCAGGATGTCCTGGATGTTTTCCAGCAACCTGGCGCCTTCCCGCAACAAGCGATGGGTTCCCCGGGTGCGGGGGTCGCTGATCACGCCCGGAACCGAAAAGACGGTTCGTCCCTGTTCCAGGGCCAGGCGGGCGGTGATCAGGGATCCGGAGTGTTCCCCGGCTTCGACCACCACGACCCCCAGGGAGAGGCCGCTGATGATGCGGTTACGGGCCGGGAAGAGATAGGGATGGGGCGGGGTGCCGAGGGCGGCTTCGGTGATCAGGCAGCCCTGTTCGCGAATGCGCTGGCGCAGGGCGATGTTGCTGCGGGGATAATCGATGTCGAGGCCGGTGGCCTGCACCGCCACGGTGGCGCCGCCGCCCTTGATGGCGCCGTGATGGGCGGCGGTGTCGATGCCGATGGCCAGACCGCTGACCACGGTCATGCCCTGACGGCTCATTTCCAGACTCAGTTGCCAGGCCATGCGCGCCCCGTCCGGGCTGGCCTGACGGGTGCCGACCACCGCCATGGGGCGCAGGGCGTGCAGATGGTCGGTATTGCCCAGAACGAAGAGCCAGGGCGGCGGATCGGCGATCTCGCGCAAGGGGGGCGGATAGTCGGCATCGTCCCGCAGGATCATGCGACCACCCAGATTGGCCAGGCGGTTGAGGGCCTCCCGGGCGATTTGCGGGGCTACCGGCCGGCACAGGCGTTCCGCCAGGACCGGTCCCACTTCCGGCAGGATGGACAAGGCCTGTCGTCCAGCGCCGAACAGGGCTTCCGGGGTGCCGAAGCAGTTCAGCAAGCGTCTCTTCTGCCGGGGGGAGAGGGTGGCGCTCAGGGCCAGTTGCATCCAGGGTACCGGATCGGAACTGTCCGAATCGTAACGGCTTTCGGGACAACACACGGTATTCATCGGCCTCTTCCCCGGGTTCGGGAAGCGCCTACCCCGTGGTGGACCCGGACTCTTTGGTCGCGCCGATGCGCGGTTCCGTGCCCAGCCACAGCCGTCGGATGTTGGCCCGATGCCGCCAGAAGACCACTCCGCTCACCGCCAGGGCGATGAACGGCGCCAGCGGCGCCGGTGGCCAGATCCACAGGGTCACCGGCAGGGAGCCGAAGGCCAGAAGACCTCCCAGCGAGCTGATTTTCCAGAATTTCGCTCCTGCAAGCCATGCCAAGACCGCTCCCAATCCGTGCCATGGGGTCCAGGCCAGAAAGACCCCCAATCCGGTGGCCACCCCTTTGCCGCCACGAAAGCCCAGGTAGACCGGATAACAGTGTCCCGAAAATGCAGCCAGGGTAACGCATGCGGTCAAGGTGGACTCCGCCCCGTTCGCCGCAACGGATAACAATACCGGCAACGCGCCTTTTAACATGTCCAGCATCAAAGTTATCGCTCCGGCGGTTTTCCCCGCCGTGCGCAACACGTTGGTCGCTCCGATATTACCGCTGCCCGTCCGGCGGACATCGCCGGCTCCCGCCAGTCTGGCCACCACAAGGCCAAAGGGCACAGCGCCCAACATATAGGAGCTGGCAACCCAAACCACATCCATGATTTCGATGTTTGTCATCTCTCGGGGTCAATCTATTGTTTGGCGTTCAGGGGGTCAAGTTAAAAACAATGACTTTGATGAATTTTAGCTCCAGTGGTTCGGGAACCGTGGAACAGGCTCTTCACGGTGTTCGCCAACGGGCTTTTAACGTATTGTTCTGCAACACGGTTTGCAGATTTTCGATCTCCGGTTCCACCAGGGGGGCAAGGTCATTCCGGGCCTGGTCGCGCCAGGCCGATTCGGGTTCCCGGGGTTCCGGATGGCCGGCGGCCCGCCAGGCTTTGAGAAGGTTGTTTTCCCGTTCTCCGGCGCGGGCCAGGGATTCCTGGCAGGTCTGTTCCGCCAGGCGGATCACCAGTTCCTTGAGGTCGGCGGGCAAGCCGTCCAGCCAGCTCCGGTTGGCGTAGAGCACCATCCAGCCGTGCAGAATGCGCAGGGTGTGGAACCGGCTGGCGGTTGCGCTGAGGCCGGCCCGTTCCAGCAGTTCCGGGGTGGAGGCCACGCCTTGCACCCAGCCGTCGTTCATGGCCTCCGGGAGGTCCTGGGCGGGCAGTTCCAGGGTTCGCATGCCCAGGCTGTGGTGAATCCGGCGCAACCAGGGTTCCAGCGGGGCGCGCACCCGCATGCCGTTCCAGGGAGGGGTGAG
>JADGCR010000342.1 GCA_015228895.1 Magnetococcales bacterium | reverse complement strand
TGAGGAAGATCGCCAGATTGGTGTACGCCTCGGCATGCCGGGGTTGCCATTGCAGAATCCGCCGATAGACCTGTTCCGCTTCGTCGAGGCGGCGGGTGCGACTCAGCAGTACCGCCAGGTTGTTGCAGGCATCGATGAAATCCGGGGCCAGGCGCAACGCCTCCCGGAAGGCGGCCCTGGCCTCGTGGAAGCGGAGCTGTTCGAACCGGAGCAGACCGAGACCGTTGTGGGCGCCGGCATGATCGGGCTGGAGTTCCAGGACACTCCGGAACGCCTTCTCCGCCTCGTCGCGACGCCCTGTTTTGGCCAAAAGATTCCCCAGATTGTTCCAGGCGTCGGCGAACTCCGGCCGGCATGCCACCGCCTCCCGGTAGGCGGCTTCCGCCGCGGGGAAGTCGCCCTGCTCCTTCAACACCACCCCCAGATTGTTCCAGGTCCGCCCGTGGTCCGGATGGAGGGCCAACACGCGCCGAAAGGCGGCCCCGGCGGCCGCTGGCCGTCGCAGGTCCGCCTGGAGATTGCCCAGATTGAACCAGGCCTCCGCATACTCCGGCTGGATGGCCACGGCCTGTCGCCAGCACCATTCGGCCTCGCGGGGACGCCCCAGACGCCGGTGACAAACCGCCGCCAGATTGAACAGGGTCGGCTGCGGATGATAGCGGTCCAGCCACGCCTCGGCCAGGGTCAGGGCCTCCCGGGGGCGATCCTGGCCGAGGAGGGTCAAGGGGCGTTGGAAAGAGGCGTTTTTTTCCTGGGCGAGGTGGACCAGTGCGCCACGCATCTCCTCCACCACCCCGGACCAGTCACCGGGTTCCCGCTGACGGAAAAGACGCATCACCCCGGGATACCAGGGGGAGGAGTCCCCCGCGGTCAGCCAGCGCCAATCGCACCCCACAGCCGGCAGCAGCACCCAACAGGGTTTGTTCAACGCCCCGGCCAAATGGGCGACCGCGGAGTCGATGGAGATCACCAGATCCAGATGTTCCACCACCGCGGCGGTCTCGGCGAAGTCGTGCAGCCGGTCTCCCAGGGACAGCAACGGCCGGGAGTCGTCGGGGGCCGCGTTCCCCCCCGCCCCCTTTTGCAAACCGACGAACACCACCCCCGGCACCTCCCACAAGGGGGCCAGGGGGGTCAGGTCGGGCAACGAGCGGTGGCTGTCGTTCCGATGGGTCCCATCCCCTTTCCACACCAGCCCCACCCCCAACTCCCGCCGGGCGTGGAGCGACCCCCAGGAGGCCAGACGGGAGACCGGTGGGCGCAAACAGGGCAGATCGGCGGGGAGCGACTCCAGGGTGATCCCCAGATGATGGGGAATGGACATGAGAAAGGTCCAGTAGTGGTGTTCCGGGTATTCCCTGGTCTCCTCCTCCAGCAGCACCCGGTCCAACCCCTCCAGGGAGGAGAGCAGCGCCGCCAGGGGCGCGGTGCACAGCAGGGTGAGGTGTCCGGCCCCCCGTTTTTTGAGCAGAGTCACGAACCGGCTGAACTGAATCTGATCCCCATACCCCTGTTCGGCGACGATCAACAGGGCGCGACCGGCCACCTCCTCCCCCCGCCACATGGGGAAAGGGGCGGCGATGGGCACGGTTTTGCGTTCGCTGCGCCCGGGGTGGTAGCGGGCCTCGTACCAGCGGAACCCCTCCTGGAAACGACCCTGGGCCAGACAGAGCAGACTCAGATTCCATTGGGCGTCGGGGAAGTCGGGCCGGTGCCGCAAGGCCAGGGTGTAGGCGGCCTCGGCCTCCGGGGAGGGGTGCCGCCGGTTCAGCACCACCCCCAGATTGTTGAGGGCGTCCGCGTGTCCTGGTTGCAGGCGCACAACCTGCCGATAGGCCGCTTCCCCCTGGAGATGGCGCTGTTGCGCGCAGCAGAGATTGCCCAGCTGGAAATGGGCCTCCGCCAGCTCCGGATCCAGATGAATGGCCTGCCGCAAAGCCGCCTCCGCCTCGTCTGACCGTTGCTGTCCCGCCAGGGCAAGTCCCAGATGGAACCAAAGGAGCGCCAGATCGGGATGCCATCCCAGCCCCTGCCGGCAAACCGCCTCGGCCTGGACAAAACGGTGCTGCGCGTGCAGGAGCACACCCAGATTGCAGGCCACCTCGCTCAGGTCGGGTTGAAGGTTCAGGGCCTGTTGCCAGCAGGCCAGCGTCGGTTCCGGTTGGCCCAGACGCAGATGACAGGCCCCGATCAGATTCAGCAGGTGGGCGTCCGGTTCCGCCCTGGTCCGGTATCCGTCCGCCACGGCCAGCGCCTCCTCCACCCGCCCGGCGGCAAAAAGCGCGCACACCTGTTCCCGAACGGTGGAGACTCCGGGGGGATCGTGTGGCGGGCTGGCAGACATGGGGAGCGTCTCCAAGACTGAGGTGTCAATAGCGCAAATACCGCTTCAACAGGGGATTCTCCAGGCCGACCTCTTTTTTGATCCGCTCGATGGCCGCCTCGGCCTCCTGCTGTTCGACAAAGGGTCCGGCGAACCCGCAATCGAAGGAGTGCTCCCCATTCTGGATGGTCTTGCGATAGAAGGGCAGGCCGGTGGCCGTCATTTTCTCCTGCAACCGGGTGGCATGGGTACTGTTGAGGAGAAAACAGGAGAGATGCAGGATAAATTTGGGTTTTTCCGCGGACTGCGGGGGTTGGGCCGCCACTTTTCTGACCTGGCTGACGGGCACGGCGGCGGGCGCGGCGGTGAGCACTGGAACCGCGGAAATCTCCGCTGTGGTGACCTTTGTGTCAGCTTCCGGTGCCAACGGGGTGATCGTCGGACCTGCCACGATCACCATTGCGGGGGGGTCCGACGGAGCCGGCTCGCTCGCCACCGGCTTGCGCTCCACCGGCTCGCTCGCCACCGGCTTGCGCTCCACCGGCTCGCTCGCCACCGGCTTGCG
>JADGCR010000341.1 GCA_015228895.1 Magnetococcales bacterium | reverse complement strand
CGCGGATCACGGCAATGCCGGCGACCGCCTCCTGGACAAAAGCGGAAAAGAGCCCAAAGCGGTCGGCGACCACCCGACTCAGACGGTACAAACGGCTGGTCAACAGGCGAGTCACCCCCAGGATGATGGGAAAAGGCAGCAAGGCCAGCAGGGTCAGGGTTGGATTCAGGGCAATCATGACCGGCAGGGTGACGGCATAGACCATGATTGTGTTGGCGACTTGTAAAAAACCGGGACCGATAAACATGCGTACCGCCAGAATGTCATTGTTGCCCCGCGAGACCAGATCCCCCGTTTTTTCCCGGTTGAAAAAGGCGGCATCCAGGGAGAGCAGTTTGGCATGGTAGGATTTGCGCAGCTCATACTCCACCTGACGGCCAATGGCAAAAATATGGGTGCGAGAGCGGATGCGCAAAACGGCATTGAGCAGGGCCACCCCGATCAGTGCCATGACATGCTGTGTCAGCGCACTCCCTTCCTGGGAGGCCGTCGACAACGCCTCTGTGGCCAGTTTCATCAGATAGGGGATCATGGCGGCGGTGGCACTGGTTCCCACCAGCAACAAAAAACCCCAGAAAAAGGCACGCCAGTTTTTCCGATAATAGGGTAAAATATAACGCAAACGCCAACTTAATGGCCGCACTGCCCTTGCTGAATCCGGCATCCGAACGGCATCCTTGCTGAAAAACCGTGTACGTCGAATAGATTTCGTGAGATTCATTGAGAAATCCGCTTTGTTTCTGGAGCGTATCCTGTATCATGGGGGTGCATGGGGGGTGCGGTCAACCGGTCGCCGTTGTGGCACCGCAGCCCCTCCCCACAGGTATCCCTCCATTCTGACCCCAAAGAGTCGGTATTGCCATGGCTGACGGTCGTTTCCAAAAAGGATGGTGTCGTAATCGGGCCCAGGGCGGCAAGTCGACCGCTCCCCATCGGCACCGCGCGGGTTGGGGTGGGCTGTTGCTCTCCCTTTTTCTGGGCTGGGTGGCCCCGGCCTGGGCGGAACCCAACCCAACCACCGCCCAACCCTGGCTGGCAGAGTGGGTCCAGCAGGGCACCTTCGAGCAGAGCTGGCTGGATACCCTGTTGACGCCCCTGACGCCCGACCCTCAGGTCATCCGTCTGATGGAGAGCCAGGCAGAAGCCAAGCCCTATTATCTGTACCGGAAAAATTTTATCAATGATCGGCGCATTCGCCGGGGTCGGGAGCAGATGCGCACCCACCGCGCCCTGTTGCAACGTATCCGCAAAACCTATCCTGTACCCTCCGAATTTTTGGTCGCCCTCTGGGGGGTGGAGAGCGATTTTGGCAACAATGCCGGTGGCTTTTCCGTGTTGCGCTCCCTGTACACCCTGGCGGCCGCCTATCCCCGCCGCGCCCGCTTTTTTCAGGATGAGTTGCGTCACTTTCTGATACTCTGCCAGGAAGAGGGATGGGATCCCCGCACACCGGAAGGCTCTTTCGCCGGCGCCCTGGGGCAGATGCAAATGATGCCCAGCACACTGCGCAAATATGCGACAGATTTCAACGGCAACGGCAAACGGGATATTTTTGATGATCCGGCCGATGTCCTGGCCTCCATTGCCTCTTTTCTGACCGGGCATGGCTGGAATCCGCAGGGAATCCTCTCTATACAATTGAACAAAAAAACAAATCCGGATCTGGAACCGCTCTTTTCCCCTGCACTGAACGAGATGCAACCCTGGCACTTCTGGCTGGACAAGGGGCTCACGCTGTCGGCGCGGGATAAAAATCCCGAACCAAATGAACCGGCCGCATTAATCAGACTGGAAGAACAGCAAGGCTTCCGCTATCATGTGGTATTCGGAAATTTTAAAATCATCACCCAGTGGAACCGCTCCAGCCGGTTTGCCATGGCGGTGCGGGAGTTGGCGGACCAACTGCGTCAGGAGCCGTAGCCCCCAGTCCGGTGGTGCTTTCTCACCCCCAGCCTGCGGAATGCCTCACTGCCGTGTCGTGCTTGCCGATCCTCCCCTCTGTCTGCTGCGTAGGGAGCCATCGCCGTATATCTTAAGGATTGCGTGCCGCAGAACAAAAACTCTGCCGGCTGTCATCAACAAAACCTTCGATGCCATGGCATCGACTCAACGGGGAACCGAATTCAGGTTGGATACTGTGTCAGCTAGAAAAATATTCATCGGGTGGATAGTGCCGATCTGCCTGCTTCTCTCCCCGGTCTGGGGCGGAGCAGTCGAACCGGCGAAAAGCAAGGCAGCCAAGGTCGCGGAGGCCGCTGCGGCCAATGATCCGGCCTCCAAGGGGGATGGGGACAAGGGACAACTCCAGGTCAATGCCCCCTCCGCCATCCTGGGAGATATCGATTCGGGCACGATCCTGCTTGCCCAGAACGATCAGGCGCCCATGCACCCGGCCTCCCTCACCAAAGTGATGACCCTTTATCTGGTCTACGAGGCGTTGGCCGCCGGAGATCTGAAACTGGAGCAAAAACTGCCCGTCAGCGAAAAAGCTTGGCGCATGAGCGGTTCCAAAACCTTCGTCAAGGTGGGTGATCAGGTTCGGGTGGAGGATCTGATCCTGGGCATCGCCGTCCAGAGCGGCAACGATGCCTGCGTTGTCATGGCCGAACATATTGCCGGATCGGAAGAGGCCTTTGCCCAACTGATGAACCGCAAGGCCAAACAGTTGGGCATGACCCAGACCCACTTTGAAAACGCTTCCGGGATGCCCAGCCCCGAACACATGACAACCGCCCGGGACATGTTCCTGCTGGCCCGCGCCATCAAACGGGATTTTCCCCAGTACGCCCATTTTTCCCAGGAAAAACAGTATACCTTCAACGGCATTCGCCAGTACAATCGCAACCACCTGTTATGGCGGGATCCTTCCGTCACCGGCTTGAAAACCGGTCAC
>JADGCR010000340.1 GCA_015228895.1 Magnetococcales bacterium | reverse complement strand
TCGGTCAATGATGCGCCAGATCATGATACTTCAGGTCATTTTTCTGCTGTTTTTGGCGGGTTGTCAGAGCAAGCCGTTACCAGAAACCACCCCCACTCCCCAGGAAAAGAGTCTCGCGGAACTGGACGCGGGGAGCGGAGCGGACAATCTGCACGCCATCCCCTGGCGGGGGGTTGTGGCGGAGCCTGCAGGGGCGGACCGGACACGCGGGCCGGTTGATTCTCGATCTGGCCCGGCTCCATGGCGGGGGGCATCCCGGCACCCTGCCAGGGTTCGCCACGACGCCAGATCCTCTCCTGGGGCACCTCTCCGCCACCAAGCTGTCTGCCGTCCGGGAAGAGGGATTGATGATGGGCGCTGTCGTCGGGGGTGATCTTGATTTCCCGCTCCTCCCCTCTGCGGAGCAACTTGAGCACCAGCTCCTTGCCCGGAGTGGCGTTGGCCACGGTCAGGTGGAAATGGCTGAGTGAGGTGATGACCTTGCCGTCCGCTTTCAAAAGAATGTCGTTTTTTTGCAGACCGGCCTTGTCCGCCGGACCATCCTTGACAATCTCTCCCACCTGTACCCCCTCCGGGGGTTGCACGGTGATTCCCAGCCATCCCCCGGCGTGCACGGGCGTGGCGGCCAGGGTGAAAAGCGCGGTGAACATTGGAAAAATTCGTTTGCTGACACGTTTCATGGGTCGGCCTCCATCACAGAACGGTTGCGCATTGCGTTAAACTGGATTGGCGAAAGTCAGAATAGTCGCATTTTTTCGATTCGTCCACCTGCGTTGACTTACGGACACGGCGAGAGTATAAACTGCGTGAGAATGGGTGTGTAAGGGCATGGGGCAAAAAAAGCGATCCAAGGATCTTTCATGGGTGGATGCATGACGAGCGACAACAACCGGGCGGTATTGGTGCTGGAGGACGGGACCCGTTTCGACGGCTTTTCATTCGGCGCGTCCGGCGAGCAGGTGGGCGAGGTCTGTTTCAACAGCGCCATGACCGGCTACCAGGAAATCATCACCGATCCCTCCTACGCGGGTCAGATCGTCACCATGACCGCGCCGCAGATCGGCAACGTGGGGGTCAATCCGGAAGACATGGAGTCCGAACACCCCCGCATTCGGGGTTTCGTGGTCCGGGAGAACGCCCGCATGGTCTCCAACTGGCGCGCGCGGGAGACTTTGGGGGCCTTTTTGATCCGTCACGCAGTCCCGGCCATCGAGGGGATCGATACCCGCCAGCTGGTGAATCATCTGCGGGAGCATGGGGCCATGCGGGGGACCATTTCCACCGTGGATTTCGATACCGCCTCCCTGGTGGCCAAGGCGCGGACCTGGCCGGGTCTGACCGGCATGGACCTGACCGCGGAGGTGAGTTGCCCCGCGCCCCACTCCTGGACCCAGGGTGGAACGGTTTGGAAGGAGCGGATCTGGAGTGCCCATTCCCCGGGGGAGGAACGTTTCGAACAGGCCGGGAAACGGGTGGCGGTGCTGGATTTTGGCGTCAAAC
The DNA here is from genome assembly GCA_015228895.1 of Magnetococcales bacterium. Next base: position 1,396 of record JADGCR010000340.1, on the reverse strand, counting down.
ACAACATTTTGCGCTCCCTGGTGGACGTGGGGTGTCACCTGACGGTGCTGCCGTCCCGCACCACCGCGGCGGAGATCCTGGCCCTGCAACCCGACGGGGTGTTCCTCTCCAATGGTCCCGGCGACCCGGAAGCGGTGCGCCACGCCATCGAAGCCATCGGCCACCTGTTGCGCGCCGGCCTTCCCCTGTTCGGCATCTGTCTGGGTCATCAGATGCTCTGTCTGGCCCTGGGGGCCAAGACCCGGAAATTGAAATTCGGCCACCGTGGCGGCAATCACCCGGTAAAGAATCTGCTTACCGGGCAGGTGGAGGTCACCTCCCAGAACCACGGGTTCGTGGTGGAGGGGGAGGGCATTCCCGACCGGTTGGAAGTGACGCATATTTCGTTGTTCGACGGGACCGTGGAAGGGGTGCGGATGCGCGACGCGCCGGTTTTTTCCGTGCAGTATCACCCGGAAGCGAGTCCCGGACCCCATGACGCCCATTATCTCTTTCGCCACTTCGCGAAGCTGATGACGGTCGCCTGACGCCCAGCAATCATGCCTCTAGGACGCGATGCCAAAACGTACTGACATACACCGCATTCTGATCATCGGCGCCGGTCCCATCGTGATCGGCCAGGCCTGCGAGTTCGACTATTCCGGAGTGCAGGCGTGCAAGGCGCTCAAGGAGGAAGGCTACGAGGTCATTCTGGTCAATTCCAATCCCGCCACCATCATGACCGACCCGGAACTGGCGGATCGCACCTATGTGGAGCCTCTCACCAAGGAGTCCCTGGCCTGCATCATCCGCCAGGAGCGGCCCGACGCCCTGCTCCCCACCATGGGGGGGCAGACCGCCCTGAATCTGGCCATGGCCCTGGCCAATACCGGGGTGCTGGAAGAATACAACGTGGAGTTGATCGGCGCTTCCAGGGAGGCCATCATCAAGGCGGAAGACCGCATGCAGTTCAAGGCCGCGATGAACCGCATCGGATTGGGACTGCCCAAGTCCGGCTTCGCCCACTCGGTGGAAGAGGCCCTGGAGGTTCTGGAAGAGGTTGGTTTTCCCGCCATCCTCCGTCCCAGCTTCACCCTGGGGGGGAGCGGGGGCGGCGTGGCCTACAATCGGGACGAATACGTGGAACTCATTCGTCTGGGCCTGGACGCCTCCCCCACCCACGAGGTGCTGGTGGAAGAGTCCCTGCTGGGCTGGAAAGAGTTCGAAATGGAGGTGGTGCGGGATCGGGCGGACAACGCCATCATCATCTGCTCCATCGAGAATCTGGACCCCATGGGGATCCATACCGGGGATTCCATCACCGTGGCTCCGGCCATGACCCTCACGGACAAGGAGTTGCAGGAACTGCGGGACGCCTCCATCGCCGTGCTGCGGGAGATCGGGGTGGATACCGGCG
>JADGCR010000033.1 GCA_015228895.1 Magnetococcales bacterium | reverse complement strand
GGGTCCAGGGCAGCGCCCTGGGATTTTTGCTGTTGCTTCTGGCGCGCCTTTACAACAAGCGGATTGCGCAGCAATCCGCGCGGCGCGCCCAACAGGCCGCCGCAGGCGGCGCCTTTCACAGAAATTTCATTCGAGACGCCAAGCAGATGCCGCCACGCCACGCGCGCGAAAAACCCTGGGGCGTTGCCCCAGACCCCACCGGGGAGCGTGACGCCGGACCCCGACAAATAGTGGAAAGGCAGGACAGGGATGGCTTAACGGGCCATCATTCCCGCAACGCCAGAGCCTCCTGGATCATCTCCAGGGCCTGGTTGCGGGTGAAGGGCTTCACCAGCAGGCGATTGGCGCCGAAATCCTGCGCCATGCGCAGATTGAAGGCGGCATCCAGACCGCGACCGCCGCCGGACATGGCCAGGATCGGCACCCGGGCGCTCAACTCCTTGAGCTCCATGATCAGCTCCACCCCGTCCTTCTCCGGCATGAGAATATCGGTCATCACCAGATCCGGCGTACTCTTGCGGAACTGCCGCAAACCAGCGCGTCCATCGCTGGCCTCCTCCACCGCGTGGCCCTCCTCTTCGAGGATCTCACGCAGCAAAACCCGAATGCTCACATCGTCATCAATCACCAGGATGCGTGCCATGGTTCCATCCAATCTTTCAAACTAGGTTTTCGACAGCCGGTAAACCTGCTCGGAAGCCTCCCGGACCTCGTGGATCATATTTTCCTTGAGGGCGAGCAGTTGGCTCACCGTCACCCCCAATTCCCTGGCGATCCCCTTGAGCCCCTCACCGCCCTGAAAATGACGCTTTGCCAGCAAGACTTTCAAGAAATCTGCCAAAACGATCTCTTTGAATCCGGCATCCTCCACCCGCAAGGCGGCGCTGGCCTGGGGCCATTTGCGCCCCTTGGCCAACGCATCTTCCAGGAAAATCATCGCCTCCTGATGGATGCGGTCCTGTTCGGCGGAAAATGCCGGATCCGCCACCTGATGGCGCAGGTGGTAATCGTCGCTCTGCCCCGTCATGGTCATGGCGCGTCCGCCTTGACCTGCCGGCGCCGGTTCTGCCACTGATCGATCACCAGCACCGTGGGGCTCGCCACATAGATCGACGACCAGGTGCCCACCACCACCCCCAGAAGCAGGGCGACGGCGGAATCGTGAATCACCTCGCCGCCGTAGAACAACAACGCCACCAGCACCAGCACCACGGTGAGCGAAGTGATGATGGTACGGGAGAGGGTGCGGTTGACCGCCTCGTTGATGATCTCCTCCAAAGGATGGTTGCGCATGCGCCGGATCTCGTCGCGGATGCGGTCGAAAACCACGATGGTGTCGTTGATGGAATAGCCGATCACGGTGAGGATCGCCGCCACCACCACCAGTGAGAACTCCTTCTGGGTGAAGGAAAAAAATCCCAGAATGATGAAGGTGTCGTGGATCAGGGACAACACCGCCCCCAAAGCGAAGCGGAACTCGAAACGCACCCCGACATAGACCAGGATGGCCACCCAGGAATAGAGAACCGCCATGATGCCGTTGACGGTCAACTCCCGTCCCACCTGGGGCCCCACATACTCCACCCGGCGCAGTTCCACCTTCTGATCCTTGCCCACCAGGGGATTGACCACATCCATGATCTTCTGGGCCAGTTTGGCCGACTCCCCCTCCTTGCCCGGCTGCTGCTCCTGATGGATACGGATCAGGATCTCCTGGGGGGAGCCGAACTCCTGGATCACCGCCGCTCCCAGGCCGATCTCCCCGAGCGCGACACGCACATCGTGGATCGGGGCCGGTCCGGGAAAACGGAGCTGCAACACCGCGCCGCCGGCGAAATCGAGCCCGAAATTCAGGCCATGGAAGCCCAGTGAAACGATACTCAGGAAAAAGGTCACAAAGGAAATGAGAAAAGCCCACTTCCTCATGCCGATGAAGTCGATGCTGTGATCGGAGCGAATCAGTTCCATGCGGTTTATCCGTAACGGTTCGTGGGACGATCAGATGCTCAGCTTCTGGATCCGGCGGTTGCGCAGGATATAGTAGAGCATCAATCGGGTCAGGGTGATGGAGGTGAACAGGGAGGCCACCAGACCGATGGCCAGGGTGACGGCGAAGCCGCGCACCGGGCCGGTGCCGAACTGGAACAGGATCACCGAGGTGGCCAGGGCGGTGACATGGGAGTCCAGGATGGTCATGAAGGCCTTGTCGTACCCCTGATCGATCGCGGCAAAGGGAGTCTTGCCAAGCCGGAGCTCCTCGCGGATGCGCTCGATGATCAGGACGTTGGCGTCCACGGCGATCCCGATGAGCAGCACCACCCCGGCGATGCCCGGCACCGTGAGGGCGGCTTGCAGGGCGGCCAGCACGGCCATCAGCACGAAGATGTTGAAGATCACCGCGATGTTGGCCAGCCAGCCCAACCCCTTGTAATAAAACCCCATGAAGAGGATGACCAGGACCCCCCCGACCACGGAGGAGAGGATTCCCTCATGGATGGCGTCGCTCCCCAGGGTCGGCCCGACGGTGCGCTCCTCCAGGATGGAAACCGGCGCGGGCAGGGCGCCGGCCCGCAGCACGATGGCCAGGTCGTGGGCGTCCTCCATGGTGAAGTTGCCGGTGATCTGGGCGCGTCCCCCTTCGATCTTCTCCCGCAGGACCGGGGCGGAATAGACCTTGTCGTCCAGGACGATGGCCATGCGTTCGCCTACGTGTTCCCCGGTCAGCTGGGCAAATTTGCGCGCCCCCTGATGATTGAAGACAATCGATACCAGCGGTTCCCCGTACTGATCGAAATTGACCCTGGCATCGGTGAGCAGGTCGCCGGTCAGGGCCGCCCTTTTTCGCACGAGGAGCGGGGTGCGGACGGGTTTTTGTCCTTCCACCGCCTTCTTGCCCTTCTTGCCCTGACGGCTTGGGGAACGCTCCTCGTACAGCAGTTGATCGTCCGCCGGGATGTTGCCGGCCAGAGCCGCGGGGAGGTCTCCCTTCTCGTCCACCAGTTTGAAGTCGAGCCGCGCCGTGCGGCCGATGAGGGTTTTGGCGCGGGAGGGATCGTCCAGGCCGGGCAGTTGCAGCAGAATCCGCTCCTCGCCCTGTTTCTGGAGGGAGGGTTCCGCCACCCCGAACTGATCGATGCGGGAACGGATGGTCTGAATGGACTGATCCACCGCGAACTTGCGCAGCTCCCCCACCTCCTTGGCGTCGATGCGCACCCGGACCCCCTCCGGGGTCTCCTCGATCCCGGCGTTGCGGAATTCGTTTTTCAGCAACGAGACCACCTCGGTCCTGGAGACCTCCTCCGGCAATTTCATCTCCACGGCGTCCATGCCCTGCCGCTTGATGGACTGATAGCGGAATTTTCCCTTGCGCAAGGCGACGCGGAGTTCATCCACCAGATTTTCCGCCGCCGCTTCCACCGCCTTGTCGGTCTCCACATGCAACAGCAGATAGAGTCCTCCCTGCAGGTCCAGGCCACGGTAAACCGTCTGTCTGGGCAGCCAGGAGGGCCACCAGGCGGGCACGCCCCCCATCAGGGTGGGCAGGGAATAGAGCATGGAAACGATGACGACGATCACCGAAACGATGGTCTTCCAGAGAGGAAAATGTCGCACGACCTGTCACTCCTTGGTTTTTTCAGGGGTCTCTTCGGCCAGGGGCACGCCCCCCTTGGCGGTCATCACGGCCACGGCCTGACGGCGCACCTTGACCCGCACGGGCTTGAACTGACGGGGGGCGGTCTCCACCTCACCCAGTTCCAGCATGATGTGATCCGCCTCCACCCGATGGATCCGCCCCAGAAGACCGCCACGGGTCTCCACCGAGTCGCCCCGTTGCAAATTCTCCACCATCTCCTTGTGCTGTTTGACCTGTTTTTGCTGGGGACGGATCAGGAGAAAATAGAAGATGGCGAACAGCAGCACCATGAACAGAATGTTGCCGATGACCGCCTCTGGTCCAGGGGCGGCGGATTGAGCATAGGCGGGGGAAATCAAATCGAACATCAGTTTTTATCTCCGTAAGGAAGGTATGATTTCAATCCATCAAATGGCCACAGTGAAGCAATAACTTTCGGACGACATGACCGAAGAACGAAACAAGCCATTGGAACAGCTCTTGATTTTATTGAAGTAGCGTTGAAACGTCTTCGGGTCTTCCACGTGGGTGATCTGCACACTGTAACGGCACAGGGAGGCCTGCACCCCTTTCGGCCGCTCCAGCCCGGCGAAGCGGAGCACGCCGGTCAACGCCATGGGTGGATCTTCGGTCGCCCTGGGGAGCAGGCGCACCCGCACCTCTTCGTTCAAAGCGACCCCACACACCACGTCTCCCCCCAAAAAGGAGAGTCCCTCCTGATTGATGTCCTGCAACTCCCCCCGGACATGATCGGCTTTGCCCACCATTTCCACCATGCTGGACATGTCCAGCGGGGTGGAGAAGCGGCTGACCTGGCGTTTGGAGTGGACCCGGAACAGACCGGGATAACTCAGTCGGACCCACGACTCCGCGGCGGTGGTCTCCAGGGTGGCGAGTCTGGTCTCCAGGGCATAGCCTCCCATCATGCAGGAGACCGTGACCTTCGTTCCCAAAGAGAGGTTCTCGAGCCTGCTCCCGGAAACGGCGTCCGGCCCGAAAGGGCTCAACGCGAGGAAATCGCCCTCCCGGAACGCCTCCAGGTGCGCGACGAGGGCGGCCTTGTCCCGACCGATGCGCATTTCCACCACCCGCTTTTCGGTCAGAACCGCAGTCAGGAGCGCACGGATTTCCTCGACATCCAGCAGCAAATCGGTATTTTTCAGGACGGTTTGCACTTTCGCATGGGACATGGGATTTCACGATTTCCGGGCTGAGGGGACAGATGATCCTCTAAAAATACGAATATTCCCGTCATTTGGCAAGGTGTCAATTGCTATTAAATGGTTTCATTCTTGCATTGGACTCATGCGCAATCCAGAATCGAGAAAAATGGTTGACCATCGGGGGTCGATTGGATCATTTTAATAGGGTTCGCCACAAAACCTGACGCAGGGAGCCATGGGGTATTCCACCAAAAAACTGATCAAGCTCGTCGATGGGATGCCCGCTTTTCCACCAAGCGTTTATCGCATCCTGAAACTGACGGCTGACATCAATTGCGCGCCAAAGGATTTGGTCCGGGTGATCGATCACGACCCGGTTCTCACCTTGAAGCTGTTGCAACTGGTCAACTCGCCCTATTTCGGCCTCTCCCGGCAGATCAGCTCCATCAAGCAGGCGGTGGTGTTCGTGGGGATCAACACCATCAAAAATCTGGCGCTGACCATCGCCCCCCTGGAAATGCTCAGTCGCCACTCCCCCTCCAACCCCTGGATGGACAATCTCCTCGCCCATGCCATAGGGGTTGGCGTCATCGCCAAGCATCTGGCCCGACGCCTTGGCATCTCCGAAGTGGAGTCCACGGATTTCTTCGTGGCGGGACTGTTGCACGACATCGGAAAAATGGCTTTGTACCGGTTCGATACCGACGACTACGACAAAGCGCTCCAGCTGGCCATCAAAAAGAAAATCCCGTTGCACATGGCCGAGCGGCACGTCTTCGGCGTGGACCACACCCAGGTGGGCGCCATGCTGGGGGACAAATGGTGTCTGCCCCTGGATTTCGTGGCGTGCATGGGTCATCACCACACCTGGAATCCCGACATGTCACCCCTGCAGGATTGTGTCTTCACGGCCAACATCATCGCCAAGAAAATCAAGGTGGGGGAGTCCGGCGATCCCGTCACCGAAAACAGCCTGCCCAGGGAACTGGAATTGCGGCTCGGCTGCAAGCTGCCCGAACTGATCGGCACCCTGGGGGATCTCTCCGGAGAGATGAACATCGCGCAAATTCTCATCCATCCCTGAACCCAAATCCGCCTCGGAAGGGAACGCATGACAAAGAGATGAAAATCAAATTCTGGGGAGTTCGGGGATCCATTGCCACTCCTGGTCCCGCTACCGTCAAATATGGTGGCAACACCACCTGCATCGAGGTGCGCAGCGACGACGACGATCTGGTCATTCTGGATGCGGGCACGGGGATCTATCCACTGGCCATGACCCTGTTTCCCGAACTGCCCCTCACCTGCCATCTGTTCATCACCCATACCCACTGGGACCACATCCAGGGGCTGCCCTTCTTCATCCCGACCTTCATTCCGGGCAACACCCTGCGGATTCACGGCGCCTACGATCCCATCGCCCGGCGGGACATCCGGGAGATCCTCTCCGGGCAGTTGCAATACTGCTACTTCCCGGTGCGGGAGGCGGAACTCAAATCCAAACTGGAGTACATCACCCTCAAGGAGCGGCAGACCGCCCGGGCCGGGTCGGCCACGATCACCAACATCCTCATGAACCATCCGGTCTTGTGTTTCGGCTATCGGGTGGAGTGCAACGGCAAGTCGGTGTTCTTCACCGGCGACCACGAGCATCTCTACAACATCTACGAACCCGACGACCCGGAATATCTCGAATACCAGCAGTTCATGACCCAGAAAAACCAATCCATCGTGGATTTCATTCGCGGCGTGGATGTGCTGATCGCCGACACCTCCTACACCATCGAGGACTATCCCGCCAAAAAGGGATGGGGCCACGGCACCTTCGACGCCAACATCGCCATGGCCAAACAGGCGGGGGTCAAGCATCTCTTCTTCACCCACCACGAGCCCACCCGTTCCGATGCCGCCCTGGAACGGGTCTTCGCGGAGGTCATGGAACGCCATCCAAGGGAGCCCGGCGACCCGGAATACCATCTGGCCTATGAGGGACTGGTGTTCCAGGTGTGAAAAAAACCGCGACCACTCACTTCGGATGAATGGTCGCGGGCCGTCAGGGAGCGTTGCGGGGTTTCAGAAGGTTTTGGTCAGAGAGACCAGCACGTTGCCTCCCCCGAGATTGCGGGTGTTGGCGGGATCCTTCGCGGAAGCCACCCCGTTGTAAACCGCCTTGTTGTCGGCGTAGACATAGGCCGCACCCAGTGTCCATCCCCCGTCAAACGCCTTGGTCAAACCGATCTTGTAGTCGGTGTAGTCCGGGTTCGTCCCGCCGTTGATCGTCGCCGCGGCCAGTTTGTTGGTGTAGTTGGTGCGACCCACATGCAACGGCAGGGTCACATCCCTGGTGAAGATGGAGGCCGGCAACGGCACGTTGGCCGTGACGTCCACATAGGTGCTCCCTTGGGAATCCCCGGTATAGCCGGTCTTGACGTTGGCCCCGAAATAATCGGTCAGGGCCACTGAGACTTTCAGACTCACCCATTGGTAACCGAGACCGGCGTTGAGCTCGAAGGTATGGTAACCCTGATCCCGATAGGTGCCGGCCGGTTTGACCTGATCGTAGTTGGCGCCGGGATACAAATAGCCGATCATGCCCAGGGTCCAGGTCCAATCATCCGTGAATTTGCCGTTGTAACCGCCATAAAGATCCGCCTCCGCGAAACCGTTGGCAAACTGCCTGTCGCTGATGCTGGAGGCCCAGGCTCCGGCGTACCACCCGAACGCATGGGAGTAATCGACCCCGCCCTGCACCGCCGGTTGGTCCCAGGTCTGGGTCAACCCGCGGAAGATGTAGTTGCTGACCACACCCAGATTGGCGGTGACGGTGTGGGGTGAACTCTCCTTGGGGGTGTCGGCCAACACGCCCCCGCCGATCATCCCCCAGGCCAGCAGGCCCGCCAGTCCAGAAAGGTTGCGTTGAATACTCATGATGACTCCTTGTTGATTGATGCCGATTAGAGATTGTAGCCACGTTCGCCATGCAGGGCGATATCCAGGCCCGTACTTTCCGACTCCTCGTCCACCCGCAGACCCATCAGCAGGTCGATCACCTTGAGGAGGATGTAGGAGACCACGGCGCAGTAAAGCCCGGTGAACACGATGCTCACCCCTTGCACCCAGAGTTGCCCGGCCATGTCCAGTCCCTTCGAGAAGCCGGTTCCCCCCAGATCCGGAGAGGCGAACACCCCGGTCAGCAACGCCCCCACGATGCCACCGACACCATGCACACCGAAGGCGTCCAGGGAGTCGTCATATCCCATGGCCCGCTTCAGGGTGGTGGCGCCAAAGAAGCAGACCACCCCGGCGATGCCACCCAGCGCCAAAGCGCCCATGGGGCCCACGAACCCGGAGGCCGGGGTGATGGCCACCAGACCCGCCACCGCTCCCGTGGTCAAGCCCAGCGCGCTGGGCTTGCCATGAGTGCGCCATTCCATGAACATCCAGGAGAGGGCCGCCATGGCGGAAGCCAGTTGGGTCACCACCATGGCCATGCCCGCGGCCGCGTTGGCCCCGGCGGCGCTGCCCGCGTTGAAGCCGAACCAACCCACCCAGAGCATGCCCGCGCCCGTCACCGTGAGGGGCAGACTGTGGGGCGGCATGGCGGTGGTGGGAAAACCCTTGCGCTTGCCCAGCACCAGCGCCGTCACCAGACCCGCGATGCCCGCGTTGACATGGACCACCGTGCCACCCGCGTAATCCAGGATCCCTTGCGTCATCATCCAGCCCCCACCCCAGACCCAGTGACAGATGGGAAAGTACACCAGCGTCACCCAGGCACCCATGAAAAACAGCATGGCGGAGAATTTCATCCGTTCGGCAAAGGCCCCCACGATCAGGGCCGGGGTGATGATGGCGAAGGTCAGCTGAAAGGTCAGGTAGACGGTTTCCGGGATGGTCCCGTTCAACGAATCCAGTTTGATGTTCGCCAGAAACGCCTTGCCCAGACCACCGATGACACTGTTGTTCGCCCCTCCGTCGGTAAAGGCCAGGGAGTATCCATAGAGGCTCCAGAGCACGGTCACCAGGGCGGTGATGGAAAAACACTGCATGAAAATGGAAAGGATGTTTTTGGTGCGCACCATGCCGCCATAGAACAGCGCCAGTCCGGGGAGGGTCATGAACAGCACCAGGGCGGTGGCGGTGAGCATCCAGGCCGTATCCCCGGTATTCAGGGTGGGGGGTGGCGTCGCCGCCGCGGCCTCTTCGGCCAAGGCGGCCATGGGCAGCAGCACGGGTGCGAGCAGGGTGGCAAACAGTCCGACAGGTCTTCCGGATATCGTCATCAGTATCACTCCTTGGCGTAATCTCAGGTTGTTTTCTTTACAGGACATCGAAACCGGTTTCCCCGGTACGGATGCGCACCGCGTGTTCAATGGGGGTGACAAAAATCTTGCCGTCGCCGATCTTGCCGGTTTTGGCCGCCTCCCGGATCGCTTCCAGCACCTGGTCCACCTGATTGGCGGACACGGCCAGCTCCACTTTGATCTTGGGCAGAAAATCCACCTGGTATTCCGCGCCCCGATAGAGTTCGGTATGGCCCTTCTGACGTCCGAATCCGCGCACCTCCGTCAAGGTCATGCCTGTGATGCCGATTGCGGTCAGGGCTTCCCGCACGTCGTCCTGCTTGAATGGTTTGATGATGGCGGTGATCCATTTCATCGGGTGTTCTCCTGAGCATGATTGGGTAGGGAGTGATTAAAAAATCAGCATGCGACACCAATAGACATGGCAATTCTTGGACCATGCGGCAGAAACCGTTGGTTCGAAACCCAAATCTGGTGCTTTGTCAGGAAACCGGCGTGATGGCAGGACAGGATAATGCCTATTTTTTAGGCATTATCCTGGTTCAAAAGAAGACATTTGACTAAAAAAAATGCAATGGAAATGCCCGCGTCTCAGGCGCCCCCCACCGACCCGACGAAATCGAACACCGTCTCCATCCCCGCGCCCCGATCCCAGCCGTCCCACAGAAAATCGTCGGACCGGCCCGCGGCGATCAGGCGGAAGGCATACCTCACCTGCTCTTCGTAAAAGGCGCAAAACGCTCCGACCCGTTCCATGCCGCCATGCATCTCATGGGCCTCGGCGGGACAGGGAGCACCGCAATAATGGCGAATGGCGCACCGCCGACAGGGGGCGAACCGGTCCACATCCCGTCCGGTCACGGCGGCGAAGGCCGGAGAGCGCAGCGCCGCGTCCACCCCGTCGCGAAAGAGGTTGCCGCCACAAAAGGCATCCAGTCCAATGAATTCGCTGCACGGGAACAGATCCCCATTGGCGGCCAGGGCGAAAAACGCGCGCCCCCCGCCACAAGGGGAGAGGTCGCACATCAAGCGGCGGGCCGTGGGCGCCAGGATGGCCAGCAGGATGTTGGCGAAATTCCCCACCACCAGCTTGCGTCCGCTTTGACGGTAGAGGGCGTGGCTCCGCTCCAGGGCCGCCATGAAGGGACGCGCCAGATCCTGGTCCGGCACCCGCACCCCGCGGGCGTCGGGCAGGGTGCAGCGGGTGGGGTTCAACAGACAGGCCGGCACCTCCTGGCCGTGGAGCAGTTCCACCATGGAGGAGAGGCTCTCCACATTCTCCCTGGTGATGGTGACGATGACGCTGTAGCCGGGATAGCCCCGCAACCGTTCCATGGCCCGGAACACCGCCTCATGGACCGCCACCGGACCATGCCACCCCTTGCGGGTCCGGTTGGTGATCTCCGCCGTGGGGCCATCCAGGGAGAGGCCGATGCTGACCTCATGGGCGGTGAGAAAATCCAGCGTGGCGTCATCCAGCAAGGTGGCGTTGGTCTGCACCCCGAAAAGGAAATCCTGTCCGAAGGCCAGAATCCCCGCCCGCACCGCCTTGAAGTTGAGCAACGGCTCCGCGCCATGAAAGATGATCCGGGGACGACGCCCCTCCGGCATGTGACCGGCGAAATGGCGGCGCAGCAGATCCAAAGCCTCCAGCAGACGCCCCTCGGACATCTGTTCCCCGTCCCGGCGCATCTCCCTGGGAATGTAGCAGTAGGAGCAATCCAGGTTGCAACGGTCGGTGGGATTGAAATAGACGGCGGACGGTTTGAGACCAAACCGCAAGGTTGCCATCTCCTCCTTGAAAAACGCCATCCGCTCCCCGTACTCCCGGACCACGGGAGTGCCGGTCAGGAGTTCCGCCAGACGCTCCTTGCGCACCAGCACCCAGAAGGCGGTATCGGGATCGACCACCGCCAGGTGGGTGGGGTGGCCGATCTCCACCGGCACCAGCAGCGGCGCGACGCCACTGTTGACATACCTCCCGGACGGCATCATGGGTCCTTCCGCTCCATCAGGATGTAATGGGACAGGCCCACCCCGTCCGCCGCGCAGCGTCTGCGTTGCGCCAGCACATCCGGTCTCGGTTCCGGCTGGCGCTCCTGTGGGGCTTTGGGGGCGTCCGCAACGGGTTGCTGATGATCTTGATCCATGTTCCTCTCCTTTCCGGGTCCGATGTGACGAAAAAAAAAGGGTTCCGGATGACAAGGCGCACGCCCTTCATCCGGAACCCTTTACCATGAGATTCCTTTACGATACCAATCAGCCGGGACAGGTCTTCTGACTTCCGGATCAGCCGCCCGCTCCGCGTCTTCCCCCCAAAAACATCTGGGAGTGACCAACCTGCGGAGGGGGTCCCCGGTTACAGCGGTGGGACCGCCACGGAATCGCACCGTGTTCCGAGATGTCCAGGCTGCGTTTGACACAACCTGATTCCAAGCATGCGGCATCCTCGCGCTGGTGTCAAGTCGTGATCCATCCAGCCACCCCACCCGGTTGTCCCCGTTTCCCCCGGGGGTCGGCCACCTGCCGGTCTCCCCCGAAGGCGTTCATGACGCGCGCGCCCCGCCGATGGAGCCCAGCAGCACGGTGACCCGCTGCGCCTCCTCGACGAGACGGACGGACAACGCTTCGGCTCCCTCCAGGGAACCCTTGCGGGTGAGGTTGTCCAGTTCGGTGACCAGTTCACTGAAACGCACGGCACCCAGCTGACGCGCGGGACTCTTCAGGGGATGGGTCACCAGATGGACGCCCGCCGGGTCCTGACCGGCCACGCTCTCCCGAATGGCCCGCAAACGGTCCGGCAGGGTTTGCAGAAACACCTGCACCACATCCTCCACCCCATCCACGCCCAGCGCCTCCCGCAGCTGTCCGAAAAGCCGCATGTCCATGCTGACGAAGGCTTCACCGGAGTCGGTTTCAGCGGCGGCGTCCGGCGGCCTGGCCGGGAGAACGATGTCCCGCCCCAGCAGCCAGCGGCCCAGCATGGCCTCCAGATCCACCAGATTCAAGGGTTTCGCCAGATAATCATCCATGCCCACCGCCAGACAGCGCTCCTTGTCCCCCTGAAGCGCAAAGGCCGTGACCGCCACCACGGGCACCCGTTTCCGGCCCCGATCCTCCTCCCATTGCCGCCACTGGCGACAGGCGCTGAAACCGTCCAGCACCGGCATCTGGCAATCCATCAGGACCAGATCGAAATCGCCGGCACGCAGTTTTTCCAATGCCAGGGCGCCATTCTCCGCAATCTGACACGCCAGACCCAATTTCTTCAGCATGCCGCTGATCACCGTGCGATTGACCGGGTCGTCCTCCACCAGCAGAAGGCGCGCCGCGCCGAAGGAGCCACCCGCGGCGACCGACGTCACCGGCCGGGTCTCCGGCGCCGCCGCCTCCTCCACCCCCTGGGCCGCCACCAGGGGAATGGTGAAGAAAAACCGACTCCCCGACCCCACCTCGCTCTCCACCCAGATCCGTCCCCCCATCCGTTCGATCAGACGGCGGCTCAACGCCAACCCCAGACCAGCCCCCCCGAATCTCCGGGAGTGGGAGGAGTCCAGCTGGGTGAAAGGCGCGAAGATCTCCCCGTGGTTTTCCGGCGGAATGCCGATGCCGGTATCCTGAATCATGAACCGCATCATCTCCCCGGGAGAGGCTGCGGGGTCCGATTCGACCTGCAACCGGATCCATCCCCGTTCGGTGAATTTCACCGCGTTGCCCAGCAGATTGCGCAACACCAGCCGCAATCCCTTCTCCTCCCCCCGCACGAAGGCCGGCATGCCCGCGCCGATCACCACCTCCAGCCCCACCCCTTTTTGCCCGGCCCGCGCCTTGGCGGCGGCGGAGGCTTCCGTCAACAGCCTGGACAACCGGTAGACCGTGCTCTCCGTGACCCCCTGTCCGGAATTGGACCAGGACCACTCCAGCATGTCGTTGATCAACCCCACCAACCCCTCGCTGGCGGACAACACCCCCTGCACCCACCCCCGCTGCTGGGCATCCAGGGGGCTGTCGGCCAACAGGTCGGAAAAGCCGATGATGGCATTCATCGGGGTGCGGATCTCATGGCTCATCACCGCCAGGAATTCGCTCTTGGCCCGGTTGCCCGCCTCCGCCGCATCCTTGGCGCTGAGCAGTTCGACGGTGCGTTCCGCCACCAGGGCCTCCTGACGCACGTTTTCCGTTTGCAGACACTGGGTGGCGGCGCACATCTGCCGCAACAGCAGCAACAGAAAACCCGACAACACCACCCAGGCCACCACATGATAAACCAGCACCACGTTTTTTTGACGATTCACCGTCTCCAGGAGTTCCACCGCCGGAAACGTGATGCTCAACCCGCCCCGCACGTCCCCCACCCGATACCCCTGATGGGCGTGACAGGCCAGACAGGCCTGCCGGGTCGGCAACGGGGCCATGTAACGAAAACGGGGGGGCCCCTCCTCGATGAAGGCGATCCGTTCCGTCGCGCCCGCCTCGAACGACAGCAGCATTTCCTGTTCCCAGGGTTCCGGTTTGTTGTCGGGGCGCAACGGGTTCAAACTGGTGAGATGCAACGAGAGGGAGCCGGTCCGCATGGCGAGATCGGCCAGTTGACGGGTCATGTAGGCCGGATTGATCAGGGTCAGACGCATCTCCTGGTTGCATTCCAGATCCCTCCGGGGGGAATCCAGAAAGGTGTTCGGGGGGGTCTCCCGGCTCACCGGGACGTACACCCCCCCATGAATGGCGTTCCAGTGCCGCACCGTCTCCACGAACTGGAACACGATCCGTCCCCGTTGCAAGGCCAGTTCCCGTCCGTGTCGCTCCAGATTGTCCCGGTTCCAGAGAAAGGAGCCAACCAGCACGAGGGTCCACAACAGAACGGGAACAATCCAGTAACGCCGTCGCAGAACCATCCCTTTCATGCCATACCCGCCATCGATCCCCGATTGTGACCCCTCGCCACCTTTCGCAGATATACTGATTGATTTCTCATAATAAAACAAGCGCCCGCGCGGTCATGCCCGTTTTACCGGCGCCGATCCTCCGGGAACGCGCCGGCCCAAGGGGACCATTTTTCCCGAGAGCCGCATTTTTGATTGAAAAAACCACCCCGTCATGCCAGCATGTCCAAGCGAGCGTTCGCCACCAAACACCTCCAGTCAACGACATCGGAATCGTACCAACCATGCGGATCCTGCCATCCAATAAAGCCCTGTGGTTGCCGGAATCCATTCTGCTCCTGGTGGCGTCGTTTCTGCTGCTGATCGTCATCAACCTGTTGAACTTCAACAACCATCATGAGCAGCTTGGCAGCAAATACAATTATTACCTGTTGCGCAAGCAGTCCCTGCAGGCGCGGAATCTGTCCAACGCCGTTTCCCAGGTCCAGAACCAACTGACCGACATCTCCGCCACCCTGGGGCTGAACCAACTGGATCAAGGATTCAGCCGCGCCCAGGAGGCGGTCGAGATCTTTCACACCGGCGTGGCGAATCTGCGGGGACTCCTGATCAAAGGCCCCCTCACCCGGACCCCCCTGGATCTGGACGCCCTGACGACCCGCTTCGATCTCTATTACGCCCAGGGGATCGAAATGGCCAACGCCTACATTCAGCACGGCACCATGCGGGGCAATGAGAAAATGAAGGTGTTTGACGCCCAGGCCGACCAGCTCCGGGAGATTCTCGCCGACTGGAGCGGACGACAGGAGCAGCAAACCGAACATTGGCAGCAAAAATGGTCGCAAAACCAGGAGCCGTT
>JADGCR010000339.1 GCA_015228895.1 Magnetococcales bacterium | reverse complement strand
TAGGCGAACATCTTGATCGTGCCATCCGAGACGTATTTATCGATAAAGGGATCCTCGAAGGCGCCATCCCTGAATTTCAACAGCAGGCGACCATCCCGGGTCTGCTCCGGTTCGATTTCGCCAATGCCGGGCACACGCCGTTTCATCTGGGCGATGATTTTGTCGAACAGGCCATCGTTGTCGTTATTCTCATACATTCGATTGGCAACCAGTTGCAGATTGTCTCCCGTCACCGATAGATGATCCGCGTAACCGGCGACATCCTTGCTGCCTCGCGCCAGATTGATGTGAAAATCGGAGATATGCCAATTCTCGATGAGTTGCCGGAGGGTGTTGGCCGCCTTGAACCGTTCAAATTGTCCCAGGCCCTTCACGGCGAGGATGTCGGCCTTGTTTAACGTTTGGACTTCCCTGGTCAGTTCTTCTTCTGTTTTATTGAAATCTTCCTCGTTTTGAATGGCCCATCCGGCACCACGGGAAAAATCCAGAAAGTGGTAGGGAGATCCATGCCGACCGCGCTTGTATCGCAGGATTTCTTTCAAGACGACGGTTTGTTTTTTCTCCTGGGTGATTTCCAGGAGATAGGTGACGAGCCGATCTTTTCCGGTGATGCGCATGCGGTACTTGAGTTCAATGGAAATCGTCAGGTCGGTGGCATTGCGACTGATCACTTCTTTGAACCCGCCGCGATTCTGCAATGCGGTGGTCACGTTGAAGGTCAGGCAATCCTTGAGGAAGCCAAACAGATCGAAGAATGTCGATTTTCCGGTGCCATTGGCACCCACAAGGACGCAGAATCTGGGAATGTCCAGCCATTCAATATCGTGCAACGATTTGAAGTTTTTCAGGCGGATCGATTCAATGTGTGCGTTACCTGCGAGTGGCGTTGCCATGAATCGTTCAGTATCCTTGGGTGGAGTCTTCCAGGAGTGGACGGCGGTTGACCAGGGCTTCCAGCATGTACAGTTCCTCGTCGGTATGGCTGATCATGGGGGCCTTGCGTATCGGGGCCGTGGCTTTCAGATAACGCGACGCGTGGTTGCGGGACTCCAGTGGGGTGCCGATGTCAGGCGTGGCGCGCATGCGGATCTCGATGCGACCGTAACAGAGACACAGATAGTCCTGTTCGGGTTCGACCTGGAGAAAGATGCCGGTCCCGCGAATGCCGATGATCGCGGTGGGGATCTTCAGTGTTTTGGAACCTGCGCCCAATACCGACAGGATTTTGCCTGATGTCAGGGTGAAACCCGTGGATGACCGCGGAGAGGAGGGGGACGGGGAATGGAACTCCACACGGGTGTCGGACCCCAACAAAAAGGCGTCGTCCCCCATCACCAGGACAGCCCGGCCTCCCGCGCCCGTGGCGACCGTGTCGCCAGGACGCACGGGAGTCTCCACGCCCGCCGCCTGACCGCCCACCAGGAGTTCCCCTTCCCGGCGGTGAATCCCCTGGCGGATGATTGGGGGAGCGCATCCCGCGCCACTCAGCGTCAGTCCCAGGAGAACCCCTTGCAACAGAAACAGACGCCGGTGCATCGCATGCTCCTCACCACCTGACCAACGCGGATCCCCAGGTGAACCCGCCACCAAAGGCGACCATCAACACCCGGTGACCGGATTGGATGCGGCCATCCCGCACCACTTCGTCCAGGGCCAGCGGCACACTGGCCGCCGACGTGTTGCCGTGACGGTCCACGGTCACGGCCACCCGGCTCATGGGCATGCCCAACCGCTTGGCGGTGTTCTGGATGATGCGGATGTTGGCCTGATGGGGCACCAGCCAGTCGATCTGTTCCTTGGTCAGGCCGTTGGCCTCCAGGGATTCGTCCACACACCCCTCCAACGCCTTCACCGCCTGCTTGAACACCTCGTTGCCCTGCATCAGCATGGTGCCCATGCCGCCACCCGCCGGTCCCCCGTGGGAGATGCCGCCCGTGGTGTACAGCAACTCCCTCTGGGAGCCGTCCGCGTGCAGATGGGTGGAGAGGATGCCCCTTTTGCCGTCCCTGTCCGCTTCCAGGATGACCGCTCCGGCCCCGTCTCCAAACAAAATGCAGGTTCCCCGGTCGCTCCAGTCCAGAATCCGTGAATTGGTCTCGGCCCCGATCACCAGCACCCGCCGGCAGCTCTGGGCGCGAATGAACTGGTCCGCCACCGACAAGGCGTAGATGAATCCCGAACAGACCGCCTGGATGTCGAAGGCGGGCATTCGGGCGGGACTTCCCCCCAGCTTGTGCTGCACGATGGCCGCGGTGGAGGGAAAAATCAGATCCGGCGTGCTGGTGGCCACCAGAATGAGATCCAGATCCAGGACGCCGATTCCCGCCGCGGACAAGGCGTTTCTCGCGGCCCCCACCGCCAGGTCCGAGGTCATCTCCCCCTCGGCGGCGATGCGGCGTTCGATGATGCCGGTGCGTGAACGGATCCATTCGTCGGAGGTGTCCACCATCCGCGCCAGATCGTGATTGGTGAGCCGTTTTTCCGGCAGATGCGATCCTGTTCCGATGATCCTGGCTCTCGGCATTGGCATGATTCAATTCACCCCGCCCGCGGCAAGTGCGGTGGCATCTCGCCGGATCTTTTCGTTGACACGGTTGGCGGCCAAACCCACGGCCACCCCGATGGCCTGACTGAACGCGAACGGATCGGCAGAACCATGGCTCTTGACCACGATCCCGTTGAGTCCCAACAGTATGGCGCCATTGTACTTGCGCGGGTCCACACGGGAGCGAAAGGATTTCAACGCCGGTTTCGCCGCCAGATAGCCCAGTTTGGTCCAGATGGACTCACTGAAAGCCTCCCGGAGAAAATGGGTCAACATGCGGGCCATGCCCTCCGTTGTCTTGAGACTGACGTTGCCCACAAAGCCATCGCAAACCACCACATCCACCCCCCCCGTGA
>JADGCR010000338.1 GCA_015228895.1 Magnetococcales bacterium | reverse complement strand
CGATGTCACGATCAACATCACCGGCGGCGGTGTCTCCGGCCAGGCCGGCGCCATCAAGCATGGCATCGCTCGCGCCCTGTGCGTGTACGATCCCAACTTTCGCCCGGTCCTCAAGAAGGCCGGTCTGCTGACCCGTGACTCCCGCTCCGTCGAGCGCAAGAAATACGGTCACCACAAGGCCCGCAAGAGTACCCAATATTCGAAGCGTTAATTGTTTGGTCACAATGCGAATGTCAGTTGGGGGGGAGGCGTTGTTGACGCCTCCCTTTTTTATTGGGACAAAAGTTCAAGGAGTCCCCCATGACGATCTCGGTTGGCATCTTCGGGGCCAGTGGTTACACGGGCGGGGAGTTGGTGCGCCTCCTGGCGCGCCATCCCAATGCCCGCATCGCTTTTGTCACTTCGGAGCGTCACGCGGGGCGTCCCCTTTCCGAGGTCTTTCCCCATCTGGCTGCGCAACCTGGGCAGATCTGTCGTTCCATGCGGGAGACCATCGGCTCCGCGCCGTGCGATGTGGCCTTTTGCGCTTTGCCCCATTTGACCTCCATGGACGTGGTGCCCGAACTCCTGGAGCAGGGGGTGCGGGTGGTGGATCTGTCGGCGGATTTCCGTTTGCGCGACCCGGAGGTGTATCAAACCTGGTATGGGGAGGCCCACCGCGCCCAGGGCGCTCTGGAAGAGGCGGTCTACGGCCTGCCCGAGTTGGGACGCCGCCGGGAGATCTCCATGGCGCGGTTGGTGGCCAATCCGGGCTGTTATCCCACTTCCGTGCTGCTGGCCTTGGCTCCCCTGTTGCGGGAGAACGCCATTGAACCGGATTCCCTGATCATCGACAGCAAATCCGGGGTGAGCGGCGCGGGCCGGACCCCGGCCCAGGGCTCCATGCTGTCCGAACTGTCCGAAGGGTTCCGGGCCTACAAGACCACGGGCCATCGACATACCCCGGAGATCGAGCAGGAACTGTCCCTCATGGCCGGGAATCCGATCCGGGTGCGGTTCACGCCCCATTTGCTGCCCCAGTCCAGGGGCATTCTGTCCACCTGCTATCTCCGTCCACGGCGCACCTTGACAGAGACGCAATGGCGCGAGATGTTTTTGAACCATTATCGCGAGGAACGGTTCGTGCGCGTCTTGCCCCTGGGCGAGTATCCGGCGACCAATCATGTGCGCGGGTCGAACGAATGCCGTCTGTCCGTCGCTTATGATGGCCGCACCGGCTGGTTGATGGTGCTGTCGGTGATCGACAACCTGGTCAAGGGCGCGGCGGGTCAGGCGGTGCAGAACATGAATCTCATGATGGAGTTGGAAGAGTCGGCCGGTCTGGAACAGTTGCCACTGTTTCCATAACGAACGATTTATTGAGTTGGAGAGGTTTTGCTTGCCATGCGGGAAAAAGTCTGCTAACAAGCTATCTTTCCGGTGGAGTATCCGGTTTGTCTTTGGTATTGGAACCATTCAGAGGAGTTTTTGAAATGGCATTGATGATCAGTGAAGATTGCACGAATTGTGACGTGTGTTTGCCGGAATGCCCTAACGAGGCAATCAGCGATGGATCCGATGTGGATCTGGACATCTATTTCATCCATCCGGACATGTGCACGGAGTGCGTTGGTGCATTCGATGAACCCCAGTGCGTTGAAGTCTGCCCGGTGGAATGCATCGAGCCGGACCCGGATCACGAGGAGTCCAAAGAGGCCCTGTTGGCCAAGTACGAAGCCATTCACAACAGCTAGGATGGCTGGACAATTGCCGAACGCAAACAGGGCGTTCAAGCAAATGTCGGATGCAAAGAGAAGGGGCGTATCAGGCATTGTGCGCCCCTTTTTTTTTCTGATCGGAAGCGTGTACAGGAGCAAGCCATGCCACGGAGTATGACGGGTTTTGCTCAACGTGAAGGTTTTTTTGGCGATTTTCGCATCGCATGGCGCATCAAGTCCCTCAATCATCGGTTCCTGGATCTGGCGGTGCGTCTGCCGGAGGGATGCGGGGGACTGGAACAGGCGCTCAACCGGCGGCTGAAGGAGCGTTTCTCCCGTGGCCATCTGGAGTGTGTGCTTTCGGTGCAGGCCGGCTCGACGCCAGGTCGCTCCCTGGAGTTGGACGAGGGGGTGCTGGTTGGCCTGCTGGCCTTGGAACGGCAGGTGATGATGCGCTTCGGGGGGGAGAGCCGCGAGGAGCGGCTGGGCATGGACCGCCTGCTCTCCTGGCCGGGGGTGGTGCGGGAGCGTCGTCTGGATGTGGAACTGGTGGAAGGGGCTGGCCGGGAGGCGGTTTTCGGCTTGCTGGACGCGACCATGGCCGAGCTGGACCGGGTGCGCGAGGTCGAGGGCCGGGAACTGGCCGGGGTGATGCGGCGTCTTCTGGAACAGTTGCGGATGCGGCTCGATGAGGTGGCGCGGGAACTGCCACGGATCAGGGAGACCCTGGCGGGTCGTTTGCGGGAGCGGGTGCTGGAATATACCGGCGCCCTGGCCCAGGATGAGCGGTTGGCCCAGGAGTTGGCTTTTTTGTTGAATCGACAGGATATCGTCGAGGAGACCGACCGCATGACGATGCATGTGCGGGAGATGGTGGCCACACTGGAGGATGACGGCGGGGCCGGGAAACGTCTGGATTTTTTGTGCCAGGAGTTGCACCGGGAGGCGAATACTCTGTGTTCCAAAGCCCAGGATGGTCTCCTTTCCCGTTTGGGGGTGGATATCAAGGTGCTGGTGGAACAGTTGCGGGAACAGGCGCAGAATCTGGAATGAACCAGCTCGATGCCAAGGGATTCGCTTTGATCATCTCCGCGCCCTCTGGTGCGGGGAAGAGCACGCTGGCGCGAATTCTTGGACAGCGACTGCCGGGAATTCTGACTTCGGTTTCCACCACCACCCGTCAGCCCCGGGCCGGGGAGGGGGAG
>JADGCR010000337.1 GCA_015228895.1 Magnetococcales bacterium | reverse complement strand
ATCGTAGAAGGAGCTTGGTTTCACCTTTCTGCTCGCTTTCCATTTGCATCTTCATAAACAAAGGCCGCAACACATCGTTTTCCATCACATCAAAAGTGAGAGCCATTTCTTTCGCCTCCGTTTGAACCACCGTTTCCAGTTTACGCAACCGGGATAAAATGACCAGCCTGGTCAGGGCATCCTCACGCGCCTTGGGGGATAACGAATTAAGAGTTTTTGCGTCGCTTGCCGACGCAAAGGCTCCGTTGGACTGAACGCGGTCAACACCTGAGGAACTGGTTTGGTCTTCAGTCTGGGGTATGGAGTTTTCAGATTGTCATCGTGGCTGCGAGGGTGCTGAAGCGGTGTGTGAAGGTATTTTCTGAGGATAAGACCCTCGTATCGACATCAGAGAGTCCGGGAATTTTCTGTTGGTGATGGTTTTTTTCCCGGCAGGCATGGCCGTTTTTCCGGGAAGAAGGCAAAGCATGGTTGTTTTGCCGGGGAGAAGGCAAAAATCCCCCTTCCCCCCGGCGGTGGGTGGTCTGGATTCGGCGATTCCTACGTGGAGATGTCTCCTTTGTGAAGATCAGGGTGACCTGGCCAGGGGGGGAAGGCGTGGTTTGGGAATGCGGCGAACCATGATCAGCCTGCCCGATGCGCAACAGGGACAGGGTGATCCGGTGGCGATCCTGGGGGATCCTTTTTCCGGAGTGGGGTTTTCTTCGGTTGCCGATGATTCGGTGAGCATGGTGCTCTTACCGGGCGGCAGGGACTCTCTGATCTTTTGCGCCAGTGCCCGCCGTGCGGGATGCCAAAGGCCACCATAGCGGATTTTGTGGAATCCCCTGGGAAGAACGTGCTGGAGGAAGCGGCGCATGAACTCTTCGCCACGGAGTCGGCAGGTCCGTTTTTTGTTCTTCTTGCGATCCTTGTAAAGAAAGGTGACACTGTCATCGTCCATGGCGACGATCCGGCTGTTGTTGATGGCGACGCGAAAGACATAACGACCCAGATAGTCCAGGACAGCCTGCTCCCCCTGGCCCCAGGGGGAGCAGTGTGTGACCCACTGCTGCTTCCATGCGGTGGCGGGCAGGATGAAATCGGGGCGTTTCTGTTTGAGGCAGTCCATGAACTTGCCCCTGACCAGCCTGGAGAAAGCGCGCAGGGGAAAAAGAAATTTCTTGCGGGCTGGTTGCCAGGTGCCGTTGTCGTTCACGCCACCGCCGGTGACCAGGCAGTGAAGATGGGGATGGTAGATGAGTTGCTGCGTCCAGGTGTGAAGCACCATGAGGATACCCACCATGGCACCGAGGTGGCGAGAATCCTTGGCCATTTTCAGGATGGCTGCGGTGCATGTCTGCATGAAGAGGTGGTAGAGATCCTTCTGATGGGCACGGAAAAGCGGACGGAGTGATTCCGGCACGGTGATGGTGAGGTGGAAATAGGGAACTGGCAGCATCTCCTGCCGGCGCAGTTCGAGCCACAGCTCGGTCTGCTCTCCATGACATTTTGGACAACTACGGTTCTTGCAGGAGTGATAGGAAAAGACGGGGGAGTGGCAGGTATCGCACTGGTAAAGGTGACCCCCCATGGTTTCGGTGCGGCAGCTCAAAATGTCGTCGATGGCCCTCCTGTGGGAGGGGAGCATGGTATCGTCGTGGAGACGCAGGTAGTCCGGTGCGAAGCGGCGGAAGATATCGGCGAGTTCGATCATGACCGTGCTCCTTCGCCCAGACCTGCCATGGCACCGTCGAGAATGGCGCGCAACGACGCCCGCATGGGCTCGGTCAGGTGGGTATAAATCATGGTGGACTTGAGGCTGGCGTGGCCGAGAAGCATTTGGATCACGCGAATGTCCACCTTGTGTTCCAGAAGCCTGGTGGCATAACTATGGCGTAGCGTGTGGGCTGTGGGACGACGGCTACCAATCATCTGGACGGCAATGGCTGCCTTTGCCAGCGTGACGCTCAGGGTGGATGTGGAAATGTGGGAAGTGCCGTCTCGGTTGGGAAACAGCCATTGCAGGTTGCGGTGGGAATGCCAGAGGAGTTCCAATTGCCGCAGCAGAGGATCTGGCAGTGGGACATGTCGCTCCTTGTTCCCTTTGCCTATGATCTTCACGATCATGCGTTTGCGGTCGATGGCCTTGACATCCAGGGAAGCCGCCTCGCTGATGCGCAAACCACAGGCATACATCAGGGAGAGGCAGGTGCGGTGGATGGGGCGCTCCACGCAGTTCAGGAGAAGGCGGACATCCTCGTCGGTAAGGGCATAGGGCAGACGCTTGGGCTGGGGCTCACGGATCTTTTTTTTCCAAAAAGAGGCCAGTCCCGGTTGAGGGTCTGGCAGTAGAGGAAACGGATGCCGTAATGACTGGTCTTGAAGGTGCCACGCGCCACGCCTCTGGCCTTGAGATCCAGTAAATAGGCGCGCACATCTTCTTCCGACAGTTCATCCGGCGAGCGGCGATAATAAGCCGCCAGGGCGTAGACCGCCTGCACGTAAGTCTCCCGCGTGCGGGGGGCAAGTCCGCCCAGTTCCATGTCTTCGAGCATTCTTTGGCGTAATGGGGACATGACATTCTCCTTCTCGGATTGAGGGCATGGCCAGCACCATGCTGACCACTCGAGAAGGATCGGTTGGCAGGAGCAAAAAGTGGAGCGGACAATAACGCACATCGCTGGGAGCACGGACACTACGCGAAGCGTTCAGTCCAACTGGCTGATGCGGCGCAATATTTCCTGAATGGTTTCCTGTTCATTTTCCATCCGGCAAAGAATGGCCAACATGTTCTCTTCCAGGGCAGGGCTGTCCATCATGAGTTGGCAATCCATCTCCCGTATATCCACCACCTGATAGCGAAATTGCAGGTTTGGTTCATCAATCACCCCGGTGGGATGCCACGTTTCCTGGCCCACATACAAC
>JADGCR010000336.1 GCA_015228895.1 Magnetococcales bacterium | reverse complement strand
GCGTGAAAATCAAAATCAAAATCAAAACCCTGGGGGCAATCCCCCAGACCCCTTTTTTCTTTTAATCATTTTCTAGGGTGTATCTCAATGCAATTGCCCTGACAATCGCATGATGATCCCTTGACACAGCTCAAAAAAAAACGCACACGTCCCAACAAAAATTGGCCAAACAGGTCCATCGTGCGCCGCATTCAATTGTTATAACATAAATCATGAAAAACCTTTCCCTCCTGTTCCCTTCCATCCGCCAGTCGGTCAGCCGAAAAATTCTCGTCGTCACCGGAGTGCTGGGTACCATTCTGCTCATTGGGATCGGATTCGCGCTCATCCATCATATGGAACAGAGCTTGACCGACCAGAATCGAAAGGCCATCAAACGTGTCGCCGAGACCGCAGGCAAGGGGTTGCAGGCCATCATGTTGGCCGGTCAAGCCCCCATCGCCCACAATTACATCGATAAACTCAAGGATGTGGAAGGGCTGGAGACTATCCGCATCTTCCGTGTCAACGGCTCGGAAGCCTTCCGCCCCGAAGGGGAAGACCGGATTGACGCAGCACTGAACGACCCGTTCCAACGGGCCGTAACGGAACGCAGGGAGGTGTCGCTGGCCTCCACAGGAAGCGACGGCGCGGGGCGTATGACCATCCTGTCGCCGCTGCTCAATCAGGAGGCATGTCACCCGTGCCATGGTACAGACCACGCGGTGCGGGGCATCTTCCAACTCACCATTTCCCTGGCCGACAGCGAGGCCGATCTCCGTTCGGCATTGATTGTTTCCATGGTCGTCGTAGGGGTGGCGATTCCGTTGTTGATCCTCCTCATCCATCTTGTGCTGGTGCGCATCGTGCAACGCCCCATCGTCCGACTACGCGATGCCATCGACCGCATCTCCCGTGGTGATCTGACCTGTGTTATTCCCCTCCCCCCCGAACCGCTGGATGGACTCGGAAAGATCGCAGACGACATCAATACGATGGCCACCCGATTCGGTGCCACCATCCGTCAGGTCTTTCTCCAAACCCACTCCATGGGGGCCTGCATCGGCAATCTGTTGGAGGTACGCGACAGCTTGTCGGAAGACTCCATGCATAGCCTCCATCTGGCGGAAGAGACCGCCCGGGATCACACATTGGTGGAACAGCAGGTCACGGCCATCCGCGAAGCGGTGAACCATACCACGGATCAGGTGGGAACCATTTCCGCCGCCACAGAACAGCTCTCCGCCAACATCACCGCCATCGCCTCGAGCGCGGAGCAGGCCAGCAGCAACATCCACACCATGGCCTCGGCGGCAGAAGAGATTACCGCAAACATCGCCGGGGTCAACGAAAGCCTCAGCCGCGTGGATCATTCCGTCTCCTCAGTGGCCGCCGCCGTGCGGGAGGTGACCTCCTCCCTGGAACAGGTACGTCGGCGTTGTCAGTACGCCAGTCAGGAGTCGCGGCAAGCCAACGCCCAGGCGCAGGGAACCCACGAGGTTATGGACCGCCTAGGCCGCTCCGCCCACGAGATCGGCAAGGTGCTGAACATGATCGACAACATCGCAGACCAAACCAATATGCTCGCCTTGAACGCCTCCATCGAGGCCGCCGGGGCTGGAGAGGCGGGCAAGGGGTTTGCGGTGGTCGCCAATGAGGTGAAAGAACTTGCCCGTCAGACCGCCGAAGCAACCCAGTTGATCTCGTCCAAAATCCAAGAGATCCAGGAAAATACCCGGCAGGTGGCGGACGCCAACCAAAAGATTGGCAATAGCATCGGACGGATCGACCAGTCCAACGAAGAGATCGCCCAGGCGGTGGACGAGCAGACGGTCAGCATCGGCGACATCGCCCATTCCATCAATGATGTGGCCCACGCCGCCGGCGAAGTGACTTATAGTTCCCAGGAGTTGCAACTCGCAGCCCAGGATATCGCCCGCTCGGCGATGGAAGCGGCCAACGGTGCCACCGATGTGGCCCGTTCCGCCGCCGAAGCGGCGACCGCCGCTGGAACCCTGGCCCGCCAGAGCGAGGAGATCCACACCACCGCGCAACAAGTCGCCGATTCGGCCAAAGAGGCGGCAGCGGCCACGACCAGTGCCAACAACAAAGTTGGCGAAATCCTACGCACATCTGTCCTGATCAACGGGGCGATCCACCACACCTCGCTGTTGATCAACTCGGTGGCGATACCCGGCAAAAAGCTGGAGCGTTCGATCCAGGATCTCACCGTGACCGACGAACCCTTCCCAGTGGAAAAAATTAAGGGGGCGCATCTTAAGTGGCTGGGAAAACTGGAAAACGTCATCCGTGGGCGGAGCGACCTCAAGCCCGATCAGGTAGCCAGCGGACGGGAGTGCGACTTCGGCAAGTGGTATTACAACGACGGAATGGCCCGTTTCGGCGAAATGGAGGTCTTCCAAAAGATGGGTGAGGTCCATCTGCTGGTCCACGAGGTGGCCCGTGAGACCGTGAAGCTGGTAAGCCAAGGTGACATCGCCAACGCCGAACGGAAAATGGACGAGTTCAGCGATATCAAGGACAGGTTGTTCGACCTGATCGACGAATCCTACGTGGAAGCCTCCTCCAAGCATTAGACTGAAATAGATTTATCATGGATAACATGACATATTTTTATATATTATCCCCCCAATCGCCATTTTCAGAGTGATTATTATCATACATATGCAACTTGTATGAGACATCTAGCCTGAGGAGCATTGCGTTGGATCGGAACACGCCCCATCAATCCCTGGTCAAGCCTGCCCAGTTTGCTTTGAAAATAAAATTTTCTTCCCCGTTTTCCGTCCCCACCTTTCCAGAACCCGCCATGTTTGAGATGCCCAAGCTGGATGTGGCCACACTTGAACGATGGTATCGATGGTTTCGGGAACAAATACTCCAATTTCGGAATACCGGAACCCATTTTTACGACCAGAAT
>JADGCR010000335.1 GCA_015228895.1 Magnetococcales bacterium | reverse complement strand
CCGAAACTTGGAGCCGGATCGGGTTTTATCGGCGGGGCATGGATTATCTGGAAAAATGGCCATCGAGAATCCGCGCTGTCACCCCCCGGGATGTCCAGCGCGTGGCCCAAAGGGTTCTGGTCTTCAAGCAGCTTCATACTGTGTCTGTTGGGCGGCGTAAACCAGGGCATGCCGGCGTCGATACTCCGTCACAAACACAAACATCTCCTCCGAGTCCGTGACGAGTCGACGGTAGGGCGCTTCACCGCAGTGGCGACAGAGGGTGCCGGTGCGCGCCCAGCGTTTGTAGTGGCTGCCCTTGCTGCCGGTACACTGGTCACTGCCGCATCGGACCTCTCCGCACTTGATGCAGCGGAAAATATGCAGAGGATGGCTGCCGCAGACCGGGCACTCCAGCAGGTTGAGCGGCGTGGGCAAACCGAATTGGACGGTATTGCGTTTCAAAGAGAAACTCTTCATGGCATGCTTCCAGTTGGTCATCGATCAATGGTGATGTGCTTGACGGAGTGTGTCAAAAAAATCACACCTCCGTGGCTTCTGGATCACCATTAGGGAAAAACGTGCCAGTTGTGTGGATCGGGAAGAAAGATTTTTTTTCTCTTTTCTAGTCGCGCCACTCCTCCACCCACAGGGCGGTGGCCCCGGCCACGGCGGCGGGCATGGCCAGGAAATTGATGACCGGGATACAGGTCATCAGCAGTGTGGCGGCGCCGAATCCCAATGTGAGCAGCCGTTTTTCCCGGAGTTTGGCCAGGATCCGCTTGTCGTTCCATTCGTGATTGCTCATGGGGATGTCCGCGTATTGGAAAGCCGTCATCCAGCAGGTGAACACCATCCACAGCAGCGGGGCGGCGATGTTGATGACCGGGATCGCGAACAGCAGCAGCAGCGGGATGGACCATTTGATGAAGTAGATGATTTTGTTGATCTCGCTTTGAACGGGAGGCAGGAGATTCTCCAGCAGGCCGACTGCCTTGAGGGGGGACTCCCCGGCGGGCGACCGGCCCGCCAGTTGGATTTCCACTTTCTGGGCCAACAGGGCGTTGAAGGGTGAGCCGAGCAGGTTGGCCACCATGCTGAACGTCCAGAATCCGATGGCGCCCACCGTGAGGAAAAACAGCGGGATGACGAGCCATTCCGTCCACTGCAGCCAGGAGGGCAACAGGTCGTTGATCTGCGCGGACCAGGCCTGAATGAGCCGGAGGGTGTACCAGGTGCCCAGGGCGAACAGGAGGGTACTGAGCAGCAGCGGCATCAGGACGAATGGGCGGATGCCCGGCAGGGTGAGCAGTCGGACCCCTTTCAGCAGATAGGCGGCGCCTTGGAGGGGAGAGGATGGTTTCATGGGCGGGTTTCCTGTCGGGCAAGTGATGAAGGTGATGGTTGCCGTAGCATAAGGTCACTGAGGATTTTCTTCAAAGGGGAAAGGGGAGTGGTGGCGCGTGGTACACGTTGCGCCGCTTGAGATCGAAAATTTTGCGGGAGATGGTTTGATGGCGGTGGGAAAAATGTCGTATTGCTGGAGTTGTGGGGCCATGTTGCCGGCCACCGGGTTTGGACGGTCGGATACCTGTGCCGGGTGTTCGAAGGATACGCGGGTCTGCCTGAATTGCCGGTTCCACGATCCGGGCAGTTACAACGAGTGCCGGGAGACCGTGGCGGAACGGATGGTGGACAAGGAACGGGCCAATTTTTGTGATCACTTCAAGTCCAAGGGGGCCATGCCCAGGGCGGAAGGGGGCCAGATGTACAACAAGAACAACGGCAACAACAAGGCGCGGGGATCCGGAGCGGCCGCCGGAAATGCCGCCAGGGCCGCCGCCGAGGCGCTGTTCAAGCGTTGAAGCCTAGCGTTTGATGGCAAGGGCGATCAGGATCAGGAGACCGCCGCCGATCACCAGGCCCATGTTGAACAGGGTGAGGTCCATGGCTTTTTGCACCAGGGATGGGGCCTGGGTGATGTCCTCGATGAGCTTGGGAGGATTGAGCAGGCGGTAGAATCCTTCTCCGACGGCATAGATGCCAGTAATGGAGAGAAAGCGTTTCAGGATCATGGGACGTTCCTTGGCGAGAGTCGCGAGAAAATGGGAGGCGTGAGATGCCGGTCAGGGAAAGCATCACCTCATCTTTGGTGCCGGTCAAGATTTTTCCTGCCGCCATGGACGCGATTTCCCGCGTTCCACTGAAAGCGGGGCCGGGAGATGGATGGGAGGCAACGGGGCGTTGCGGCGGTTTCCGGTGCAGGGTCTGGTGGAGCGGACCCGGTGCGTGGCGTGTTCCAAGGGACGTGCGGTGCTGGACGAGCGCCCGGCGGCCTTGTCAAACACCCTTCGGACGGGCGGTCCGTGTGAAGGGGTGAACGCTTTCCGGGTGGGTGGCTGCGTGCGGGACGCCTTGCTGGGTTTGCCGGTCAAGGAGCGGGACTGGGTGGTGGTGGGCGCGACCCCGGAGGGGATGCTGGCCCGTGGTTTCCGGCGGGTGGGGGCGGATTTTCCGGTGTATCTCCATCCCGAAACCGGGGAGGAGTATGCCCTGGCCCGCACCGAGCGGAAGGAGGGGAGGGGGTACAAGGGGTTCGCGGTGGATTTTTCCCCGGAGATCACCCTGGAAGAGGATCTGTCCCGCCGGGATTTGACCATCAACGCCATGGCCCTGGACGATGGGGGACGGTTGATCGATCCCCATGGGGGGCGGCAGGATTTGGAGGGGCGGCGCTTGCGGCACCTCTCTTCCGCCTTTGCCGAGGATCCGTTGCGGGTGTTGCGGGTGGCCCGGTTTCAGGCCCGGTTCGCCGGGTTGGGGTTTGTCGTCTACCCCGGCACCCTGACCCTGATGGGGGAATTGGTGCGGGCCGGGGAGATGGAGACGTTGACCATCGAACGGGTCTGGCAGGAGACGGTGAACGCCCTGGAGACCCGGGCCCC
>JADGCR010000334.1 GCA_015228895.1 Magnetococcales bacterium | reverse complement strand
AACAGGATGCCCAATTCCAGATAGATGAGGCTCAACAAAGGGTTCCAGATCCATGCCGCCAGAGTTTCCATGTCCACCTTGCGTCGGGTAAAGTTGATCCGTTGGGTTGGAATCCGCAGAATAACACATCCAGGGCGCTCCTTGCACACCCTGGATCGGGGTTGGTGAACGGGGCGGGGCTGTTTTAGGACGTCCGTGTCCGGGCGCGCAACCGGCCTTGCCGTCAACGGCGCCGACCCCCGTTCCGTCGCTGCGGGAAGCGGCGGGTCATCGTTGCTGTTTGCTCTTGATCTCCTGTACCACCGGATGGCCCATAAGTTGCTTGATGGCGGGATGGGTGGCCAGCAGGTCCACCTTGCCGCCACGCACGGCTTCCATGAGTTTCTCGTCGTTCAGTATGGCCTGGACATTGGGATCCTGCGCCAGGGCGAGAACCCTTTGCAACAGGGCCGGATCGTTGAGAATGGATTGCGCCGCGTCCATCTCCAGATCGGAGATGTGGGCCTGGGCCGCGCGCAGGGGTTGCGCGCCACAGACCGCCAGGATCGACAGCAACACCAGAACCCCTATTTTGCAGCGGCTCCACAATGTCATGACATCACCTCTCATGGGTTAAAGATTGCTAGGAAAAAACGTGATTTGCAGTATTGCGCAAGGGGGAATTTTAGGGCATAATCTCACGGATTGAAATTTGTTTTTATGGAAAATTCATCCCTGTCCCCGCGACGGACGGGCGTTTTGACCGCTCAAAAAAATTAATGGAACTAAAGGAGGTTGGCTTTTGCCATGGCGAGTATTATCTTTGGTTTGGCGGCCCTGTCTCTCGGGTTGTGGGGGCTTTCTGCTTGGTGGTGGTCTGTAACCGAAGTTTTGCGCGGTATCGTTCCCATCTTGTTGATCATGATCGGACCCATCGCCCTGGGCGCCGGGATCACCCGGTTGCGTGAGCAGGGGACGAGGGAACGGGTCCAGCAGCAGGAGGGGGTCGCTCCCCCCATGGACGACGAGGCCACGCTGACCGTGGACGACCTCGGGCGTTGAAAGGGTTCCTCCGGTTCGATAAAGAAGTGACTTCATGAACAGCAAAGACGCCTGGTTGCGCTCCTCCATGCATCGCAAACCTCTGCACGTTCTGGGTGCAATCGTGGTGTGCATCCTGATCGGCCTGTACTGGTATTCGGCCATTCAGCGCAAAGGGGTGGGTCTGGTCGATGGACAGGGGAGGATTCCTCTGCCGGCCTTCAACGCGCCGGGAGTGCAACCCGCGGCCTTCGTCACTCCCGTGGCGACGGGGGGGCGCACCTTCGCCAACGCGGTGCAAGGGGTGATGCCCGGCATCGTCGATGTCAGCGCCACCCGCAACGAGGCCCGCAACACCCCTCTGGCCCGGCCCCTGGCCCCCGGATTGCAGTTCTCCAACCCCTTCGGGGACAAGCCTCTGGAAAGCGTCGGCTCCGGCCTGATCGTCTCCACCGATGGTTATGTGGTCACCAATTATCATGTGGTGGAAAACGCCCACGAGGTGTGGATCACCCTTTTCAATCCGGATGGCACCACCAACCGTCATGACGCCACCATCGTGCGCGCCGACAAAAAAAGAGAGCTGGCGCTGCTGAAAATTCAGGCCAACCGCGTTTTGCAGCCGGTCCCCTTCGGGGCCAGCGAAACCATGCTGGTGGGAGAAGGGGTCATCGCCATCGGCACCCCGTTCGGTCTCTCCCAGAGCGTCAGTCAGGGGATTCTCTCCAGCAAGCGCAATACCGTCACCATCGAGGGACAGGTCCACAAGGAGCTGCTGCAGACCGACGCCGCCATCAATCAGGGCAACTCCGGCGGACCGCTGGTCAACCGGCGCGGGGAGGTGATCGGCCTGAACACCGCCATCTACACCACCACGGGTTCCTTCTCCGGCATCGGTTTCGCCATCCCCTCGGAGCGGGTGCTGGAGTTCCTGGAAGAGAGCATGGCGCGTCCTCCGCTCATGGCCAGGAGGGGGGGCGACCCCGCGCCCGGCCCGGACGCGGGGGGGCGGCCCGTTGCGACCCCCGCTCCCGGAGGGGCGGTGGGGATCTCCGTGGCCCGGACCCCGGCGACCACAACCGCCGACGCCCGCTGGCTGGGTCTGGATCTGTTGCCCATGGATCCCGCCCGCGCCAAACAGCTCGACATCCCCGATACCGAAGGGGCGCTGGTGCAGGCGGTGCTCCCCTCCACCCCGGCCGCCGAGGCCGGATTCGTGACCGGGGATCTGATTTTCAAGTTCAACGGCCGCCGGATCAGGACTCCGCAGGAGTTTCTCAAACGGTTGTCCGCGGGTGAAATTGAAAACGCGCGGGTCTCCATCATCCGACAGGGCAAACGGCAAAATCTGCGGCTGACCCTCGCCGGAACGCCCCCCTCCTATGTGCGCCAGCAGGCCAACACCGTCTCCGGGGCCGTTTCCGTGGCCGTGGCGGCACCGGTGGTCGCGGCCCAGCCCCAAACGCAGACGGCGGCACCGGCGCAAAACGAATTCGAATGGATGGGCATGGAGATCGCCCCCATCGACGCGGCCATGCGGGCCAAAAACAGGGGACTGGACAACACCTCCGGGGCGCTGGTCATCGAGGTGAATCCGGGAACTCCGGCGGAAACGGCCGGCATGCAGGCGGGAGACGTGATTCTGGCCATCAACAATCAACCCGCGATCGACGCCAACACCTTGAATCTGGCCATCAGGGGGAGTGCCGGCGGCAAGACCATTCTGTTGGAAGTGGGTCGCAACAACAAGCGCATGTTTGCGACCCTCATGTAACCTTTAAGGAGCTTCTGGATCTTGGGAGTCGATTTGATGCGGGAAACAGGGGACAAAAATATCGTTTCCGTGGACCAGGGAGCCAAGGTGGCGGTCGCGCAGGGCGTGGCGGTCGAATCTTCGGCGGATTGGTGGCG
>JADGCR010000333.1 GCA_015228895.1 Magnetococcales bacterium | reverse complement strand
TGGCGTCCAGTCGTCTCCGCTTTGCCTCCAGAACCCGGACTCTGGAGGAGCATTTGGCCAGAGTGGCGCTGGCGGATCTGGCGTTGGATACCTTTCCCTACACCTCCCATACCACCGGGAGCGACGCCTTGTGGAGCGGGGTGCCGTTGCTGACACGGATGGGAGACACTTTTGTCAGCCGTATCGCCGCAGGGATGCTGCATGCCGTGGGTTTGCCGGAACTGGTGACGCGGACGTGGGACGAGTATTTTGATCTGGCTGTGGAACTGGCCCGGAATCCGGATCGTTTGCAGGCGTTGCGGGCCAGGCTGTGGACGAACCGTTTGACCCATCCTTTGTTTGACACCAAACGGTATACACGCAATCTGGAGCGGTTGTATGAACGCATGTGGCGGGATCATGGGGAGGGGAGGCGGGTCATGATCGTGCTGGATGAGGATGGCGAGGTTCCCCCATGACCGTGAAAGGGTTGCGGCAGGCGGTGCGTTTGCAGCGGGCTGGCCAACGGCGTCAGGCGGAACGGATCTACCGCAGGATCATCGGGCGGGAACCCCACCATCCGGAGGCCAACCACAATCTGGGGGTGCTGCTGGTCGAGACCGGTCAGTTCCCCGCCGCGTTGCCTCTGCTCAAGAGCGCCCTGGAAGCGGCACCCGCCCGGGCGCAATACTGGTTGAGTTATCTGGAAGCCCTGCTTTTGAGCGGTCGGAGCGATTCCGTGGAACAGGTGTTGGCCCGGGGTCGCGCTTTGGGACTCCAGGGGGACGAAGTGGAGCGGGTGGCCGGGCGGTTGCAGCGTGACAAAGGGGACAGGGAGTGTCTGTTGACCCTGTTCGCACAGGGGCGTCACGCGGAACTGCTGCCCCTGGCCGCCACCCTGGCCGGGCGCACGCCGGGGGATGGGCAGGTGTGGAGGGTGTGGGGTTTGTCCCTGATGCTGCTGGGACGGTTCGCGGACGCCCTGCCTCCCATGCTGAAGAGTGCGGAGCTGCTGCCGGACCATGGGGAGATCTCGGGTGATCTGGGAGTGCTTCATTATCAGGCTGGCCATTTCGCCGCGGCCGAGGTTTGTTTGCGCCGGGCGGTGGAGATCGGGCCGGAGCATGTGGAGGCCTGGTCCGTTCTTGGATTGACGGCGCAGGCCCAAGGCCGTGCGGAGGAAGCCGTCGCCCACTTGACGCGGGCCGTGGGGATCCGGGGGGATCATGTCCCCAGTCATTACAACCTGGGTATCCTGTTCGCGGCGCAAGGGCGTGTGGCCGAGGCCGAGGCCAGCTATCGCAGGGTGCTGGAGCTCCAGCCGGATCATGTGAAGGCCGACAACAACCTGGCCAACCTGTTGAAGGAACAGGGTCGGCTGGAGGAGGCGGAAACCCGCCTGCTGGACCTGGTGGCGCGGCATGGAGAGGTGGTCGAGGCGTATCACTCCCTGGGCGCGGTGCAGGTGGCGCGGCATCGTTTCGTCGAGGCCGAGGCCACCTATCGGCAGGCGTTGCGCCTTCATCCCCGGCAGGTGGAAATCCACAACGCGCTGGGAGTGCTGCTGGGCAAACTGCGTCGCCACGGGGAGTCCGAGGAGGCCTTCCGGGTGGCGCTGGCCCTCGCGCCGGACCATGCCGGGGTGTGGAACAATCTGGGCGTTTTGTGCGTTGGCGGGCACCGTTTCGTCGAGGCCGAGGAGGCTTTCCGGCAGGCTGCGCGCATTGACCCGGAGTATGCGGGAGCCTGGATCAATCTGAGCAATCTTCTGAAAGATCTGGCCCGCTACCAGGAGGCCGAGGCGGCCTGCCATCAGGCTCTGCGCATCCAGCCAGACAACGTCGATGTTCATTATAACAGGGGTGTGCTGTTGCAGGAGCAGCAACGGTATCAGGAGGCCGAGGCGGCCTACCGTCACGTGCTGACCCTCGATCCGGCGCATGGGGACGCCTTGGCCCAGGCGTGCCACTGCGCCATGTTCGATTGTCGGTGGCAATCGTTGCAGGCGGACAGTGACGCCATGCGCAGGCTGTTGGCCGCGGGGGTGGTCATGCCGACCTTTCCGTTGCTTTCCCTGCCCGATGTGGACGGGATGCTGCAACGTCGGGCCAGCGAACGGTATCTGACGGCGCAGATGGAGCTCATCCTGGCCATGCCGCCTTTGGTGGACCCCCGGCACCATCCCCGGCGGGACCGGTTGCGGATCGGGTATGTGTCGGTGGAGTTCCACAATCATCCGATAACTCAATTATTGAGTGCTGTCATTGAGGCGCACGATCGGGAACGGTTCGTCGTTTACGGTTATTCGGCGGGACCGGACGCGGATGACGAAGGACGCAGGCGGATGGTCGGAGCCTGCGATCATTTCCGTAACCTGGCGGCTCTGGCGGATCTTGACAGCGCCATGGCGATCGTGGATGACGGCATCGACATTCTGTTGGACCTGACCGGTTATATGAGAAATTATCGTCCGGAGATCATCGCCCGTCGTCCGGCGCCGGTGGTGGTCAATTTTGGTTATCCGAGCACCATGGGGCATCCCCGCATGGCGGACTACAAAATCAGTGATCGCATCGCCACGCCTCTGCGGATGGCGGATCAGTTCAGCGAGACCCTGGCGCTGCTGCCCCGTTGCCAGCAGCCCAATGATCGCAGTCGGACCCTGGCCGGAATCCCTTCCCGCAAGGAGGCGGGATTGCCGGAGGCGGGGTTTGTCTTTTGCAGTTTCAATCAGAATTTCAAGTTCAATCCGGAGAGTTTTTCCGTCTGGTGTCGTCTGCTCAACGAGGTGGACGGCAGTGTGCTGTGGCTGCCGGAGTCCACCGTTGCCGCGATGTCCAATCTGCGGCGCGAGGCCGCGTTGCGTGGTGTGACGCCGGAGCGGTTGATCTTCGCCCGACGAACCCGGACCCTGGCGGACCACCTGGGCAGACTGGCTTTGGCGGATCTGGC
>JADGCR010000332.1 GCA_015228895.1 Magnetococcales bacterium | reverse complement strand
GGCCTCGCTGGAACCCGCCATGCCGCTGGTCTGCCCGATCAACGCGGTTCGATCCAGCCGGGAACCATCGGCGAACAGCAGGGTCTCCACCCAGTTGCCCTCGCTGACATACCAGTTGGACAGGGTGATGCGATCCTCCCCGCTCCCCACGCCAATGACCAGGTTGTCGCCATCCCGTGTCAGGGTGAGATCCGCCGCCGTGATGCCCGCGCCAAAGCGCAATTGATCCTCGTGGCCGATCGCGCCATTCTCCACCAGGGTGTCCTGGCCATCACCAAGATTAAAAAGATAATGGTCCGCATAGGCCGTGCCACGCAACAGGTCGTTGCCAATACCTCCTGTGTAATCGTTGCCACGGCCGACCCCGGCAATCACAGTTAAACCATTGTAATCAACTCCGTTCAACGCCCCACCCAGGATATCGTTCCCGGCCCCGCCGTCCAGATTGTCCAATCCGGCTCCGCCGTCCAGCAAGTCGTCGTCAGCCCCACCGTCGAGAAAATCCGCACCGCCGTTACCCGTCAAGGTGTCGTTGCCCGCGAAGCCGAACAGGGTGCCGCCGCTGCTCACGGCGTTCAAGGTGTCCGCCTCCTCTGTCCCGCCGAGCAGCGATCGAAAGATATCACCGCCCACCAGGGCCAGATCTTCCGGACTCAATCGGGCGTTGACGGCGCTGGCGACCTCTTGATGGGTGTGACCGAAAAGGCGGACGGACCAGTCCAGGATGGTGGCCTGTTGATGCCAATACACCAGTTTTGCCTTGGCTTCCGTCGGGGCGTTGCTGTCCAGCGCGGCGACCTGATCGGCCAGGGTCGCGCCGAGGGTCATGGTGTCGCTGAAAAAATCGATCGTGGCCGCTGGAAACAGGGCCGCCGCCGGTCCCTGGATGACCAGACGGGGAAGGTAGATGTTGCGGAATTGACCCCACGCCTGGGTCAGAGCGGCTCCCGTGGTGGGGCCGGGGTTGGTGCGGCCTTCCTGGATGTAGGGCTGACTGTAAAACCGCTCCAGCGCCGTCAATTTGCGGGCGTCGAAATAGCTGCCACGACTGGTGGGGTTGATCTGATCGGTTCCCGCCCAGCGCAACAGAATGGCGTCCATCAAAGCGGGAAACTGCTCCGCATGCGTCACGTCCAGGGCGATGAACTGTTTTACCAGTTCTTTCAGGCCCGCATCCTGGCTCATGGAGATATGCAAATCCGCCACCTGGCCATAGCCGCGCAGTTTTGGGAGAAAAAGGGTTTCGATATCCAGCTCCACCGCGCCGACATAACGCGAGGCCACCTGATCGAGCATCAGGCGCACATCTCCCATGACCCCGGTTGTACCATCGCCACGGCTGAAACCGCCCAGGGCCACGATCTGATTGCCGTTGACCGTCTGCGTAACCGCTGTCGCGGTCAAACCAATGGACTCGATGCCCTCCTCCTCCAGAGTGCGCAACTCCCCGGCCTCCGTCAGGCCGTTCTGGTTGACATCCCGCCAGATCTGCAAATCCGCGAACGCCCCGTCGCCCGCATCGATCACCCCGTCCCCGTTGCCGTTCAAGACCGCCAGGGCCGCCATCCCGGAGGTGGTCTGATTGCCGAACAACTCGGTCACATCGTTGATCACCCCGTCCCCATTGAGATCCCGCGCCAGCATCCCATCATCCGCCCCCACCCAGCCAACCCGCTCGGCGAAGGCGTCGTTGTCCAGGTCAAAATAGACCGGATTGACAGAAATATCCGTCAATTCAATCCCATCACCGTCCAGATCAAGCACCAGAGGGTCATAAGGCTTTCTCATGGCGTCACGCATCAGACCACCAACGATATCAGGAACGCCAGGCATGACTACCGGATCGTTTCCTCCAGGGGTTCCGCACGGTATTGAATCCGGATTGTCGCCTCCCTCACCACCATCACCACCTTCATCACCGGCGGGCGGTGTTCCAAACAAATCATCATACATCCCTCGCAAGGAACTTTGCACTCCTCCCATGGCCTGAGCAAGCAGACTGGCGGCATTCTCGATGGGAGGAACAACTATGTCCATCGCTGACTGGACGATATCAGAAAAAGCCAATTCTTCATTGAATTGCCGCAATTCTTCAACAGTCGTGTTGAACTTGTCCGCTATCGCTTGCAGCGCCTCGCCAACTTGGGCCGCATAAGATGCGGGAACCACTTCTCCAGTCGTGTCGTACTGGATATTCTGTCCATCGGCAAGAAAAAGATAGCCACTGTCATCAAACAGGTTCACCAGCACAGAACCATCCGGGGCGAGTGTCGCGGAACCTTGATCCGGCAAATTAAAAATATACCGCCCATCGTCCAAACCAAGGTATTGGCCTCCTTGACCATCCTCAAAACGAACCGATCCCGTTCCGCCTTCGGCACTGGTGGCATTGAACATCCATCCCAGCATGAAAACCGCGGAACCCAGGAGAGGATTGATTCGTGACATGGCGATCCCACCAGTCATTGCGGCTTGCGGTCCCCACGCACCAAAATTATCAATAGAATAAGTGCTGGATGCCTCAAATAATCCAATATGACCAAACCATTGACTCGCCATTGTGGATCGCTCCTGCATCTCTGGCGTAATATCCGGGTACGGACCAATACCAATGTCCGGAACTACCTGCGACGCCATATATCCGGCCAGTTTCGCGTTTGTTTCAATCATTTTGAGGGAATCTTCAGATGAACTTAAAATATCCTCCCACAACGCATCACTTTGTTCCTCAGACATCAACTGGAATGGAGTGTAAAGGGTCCAGGCTTCAGGGGGGAGATTGAATTCACTTAATACGGTCATGTGAAATGCTTTGATCACAGATTGTTCAACATCTTGATCAGCAATATTATTTTCAATTTGTATTTTAACTGCATCCAGATAATCTCTTGCAAACCCATTGACAAGACCCTGCATTTCATCATCGGTTAGAGTGCGTCCCAA
>JADGCR010000331.1 GCA_015228895.1 Magnetococcales bacterium | reverse complement strand
CTCTGCCGTTCAAGGAGGCGATCAGCTTCTCCAGGTCGGGAATCGGCTTCAGGTAGGCGGCGCGCAATAGGAGCATCTCCAGTGCCTGGGCGGGACGTTCCGCGTTTTTGACCTCCCATTCCCCCTTGAGCAGGGTTTGGTAGAGCATCTGGAGATGTTCCAGGGTGGGAAAGGAGCGCTCGGCGGGCCGCAACACCCGTTCCCGCGTCTGTTGATGCAGTTGCTCCAACAGATCGCGCACCAGGGCGGCGGGCTCCACCCCGCCGGTGTGGAACCGTTCCAGTGCCTGCAACACCTCCTCTCCCCGTCCCTGGAGCAGGGCGTCGAGCAGCGTGGTCACCGCCGCCTGATCCGTCAGCCCCAGCAGGGTTTGCACCGTGGCGAAACGGACCGCACCGTTGCCGTGGGCGATCACCTGATCCAGCAGGGAGAGGCCGTCCCGCACCGAGCCGTCCGCGGCGCGCGCCACCGCCTGCAAGCCGGGTTCGTCCCAGGGGATCTCCTCCCAGGCGAGGATCTCCTCCAGGTGTTTGATCAGGATGGGCACCGTCACCCGTTTCAGATCGTGGCGCTGGCAGCGGCTCAAGATGGTGGCTGGGATTTTGCGGGGTTCCGTGGTGGCAAAGATGAATTTCACATGTCCTGGGGGCTCCTCCAGCGTCTTGAGCAGGGCGTTGAAGGACTGGGTGGAGAGCATGTGGATCTCATCCAGGATGAAAACCTTGTAAGGCGCCGATGTGGGGGCGTAGGGGGCCAGTTCCAGGAGTTCCCGCATCTGTTCCACCTTGGTGCGGGAGGCGGCATCGATCTCCATGACATCGGGATGGGAACCGGCGATCACCTCCGCGCAGGAGGGGCAGAGGCCGCAGGGATCGGCTCCGACCGCCTCCCGGCAGTTGATGCGCATGGCCAGAATGCGAGCCAGGGTGGTTTTGCCGACCCCGCGGGTGCCGGAGAAGAGCAGGGCGTGGGGCAGACGGCCCGAGGTGATGGCGTTTTGCAACGCCTGGACCACATGGTTCTGGCCGATGAGGGAAGCGAAATTTTTGGGCCGCCAGCGCCGGGCCAGTACCACATAGGAGGACATGACGGCCACGCCAACCAGGAGGAATTAAGGGCGGCTCCGATCAGGGAGACCACGGCACACGAAAGCTCCCGCTGCCGCTGCTACCTTCCGGTCCTGACGGGGTTCACGGGTTTCCGTTGCGTGGGCCCTGATCATCAACGCCGCCCACGGCTTCAAGAAGGATCCCTGACCAAGGCCATGGGAGGTTCTTCACAGGGGAACGGTGGCGGAGAGAAAGGGATTCGAACCCTTGGTACCGTTTAGGGTACACACGCTTTCCAGGCGTGCACCTTCAACCGCTCGGTCATCTCTCCGTGTCTCATGGCCTGAACCATGAACCCGCATGTTAACCGGAAAGCTGTTCCAGGCTCAAGGGTTTGCGTTTGGGTGCGAAAAAAAATCGCAGCAGCGCGGCGGATGCGGCACCATGTTCCGCAGCGGCGTCGGAACCCGGCGTGCTGTCGCGCCGGAGCGCGCAACGCACGGAGGCCAGGCGGGCCGTGGCGCAGGCGGCGGAGCACATGGGGCAGGGCTCCAAGCTGACGGAGAGCGTTGTCCCGGTCAGACGGAAATTGCCCGTGCGGGCGGAGCCTAAGCGCAGGGCGGCCATTTCGGCGTGTCCGGCCGGATCGGCGCAACCGGTGGAGCGGTTGCCAGTCGCTGCCAGGGGGCGACCCAGGGGATCGACCAGCAGGGCACCCACGGGGATTTCGTCCCGGAGGCCGGCCTCGGCGGCCTGGACCAGGGCCAGCAGGGCGTGGCTGCGCTCCGGCGGGAGCCAGGGGCCGGTTGCGGGAGCGGGAGGGGTCATCGGGTTTTGACGGGGATCTCTTCCGGTCCCAGGAAGGTGAGGTCGAAGCGGGGGTGGTCCCAGGCGGTCTGTGCCGAATCCCGGGCGAACATCCAGCCTTCGTGGAATTTTTTCTTCTCCTGGTTGCGCAATTCCACCCAGACGGCCGGATTGACGTGCCCCTCGCGTCCGTGGGCCGCCTCTCCGTCCCGGACTACCAGATCCGGGGCATAGGCCAAGGGGGCGATCCAGCCTCCCCAGGGGGCGGCGTGGATCTCGCCGACGGAGATGCTGAGTTGATCGATGCGCATGGTGCGTTTGTCGAGCAGGCGGAAGCGCATCGGCTTGCCGGCCGAGGCATGGGTCATGATGGCGTCGGGCCTGGCGTGCATTTCATGGATGTGTGGCGCCAGGGGAAGCCGTGGGGTCTTGTTGGTATCCCTGGTGTTCACCGGGACGAATTTCGCCTGGGATCTCGGGGTGGGCATCTGTTGATAGTAGCCGACGGCGATGCCTGCGACCAGCATCAGAATCAGCCAGGGCCACCAGTGCCGAATGCGTTTGTTGGGGACGGTTGCCATCGTGATGCATCGTGCCGGGTTGGGGCGGGATGGGGGTCAGCCCGCCGGGGGAGAGGTGGCATCGTTTTTCAGGAGCAGGCGTTCCACCAGGGCGCCGTCCAGGATGTGGCGTTCCAGGATTTCATCCATGTCGGCCTGGTTCCGGTAGTGATACCAGATCCCTTGCGGGTAGATCACCATGACAGGCCCGAGTTCGCAGCGGTCCAGGCAACCAGACTGATTGATGCGGATCCTGCCGGTTTCGGGCAGACCTTTGACGCGCATTTTCAGGTAGCCTTGCAGATCCAGGGCGTTCCGGGAGGCACAATCGCCGCGGGGGTGTCCGGGAGCGCGGGAGTTGACGCAGCAGAAGAGGTGAATGTCATAGAAGCTGTCTTCCGGTGCGGATGCGGTCATGGATACCTCGTGGAGCGGGCAGGGGACGGCGGTGTGATCCGGGGCGGAAAAGGTGAGAAGAAGTGGCGGAGAGAGAGGGATTCGAACCCTCGATACCCTTTCGAGTATAACACCTTAGC
>JADGCR010000330.1 GCA_015228895.1 Magnetococcales bacterium | reverse complement strand
CTGCACCAACTGACGCCGGCTGTCACGGGTCTCCTGCAAGGTTTTCAGGGCGCCAAGCCGTTCGGCGCGTTTTTCCACCAGCGTCTTGAAGGCTTCCTGATTCGGTTCGGCGGGAGGGATGGGGGGAGGCTTCTTCTCCCAGTCGCGGATCCTGGCGTCCAACTCCACCTCGGAGCGGCCCTTGTCCGGTCGCACCTGTTGCAGTTCCCGGCGCCGGTTCAGCGTCTCCCCCAGTTGCCGCAGCAAGACCACGCGATTTTTCAGGGCCGTCCGGCGGCGTCCTTCCGGGCTCTCATCCACCACCTCTCCGGGGATGGCGTTCAGCTCCTCGTTCAACAGCCCGATCACGGTTTCCGTGTGTTCCGGGCTGATCTGTTCGCTTTTCCAAATGGGGGTGTACGCGGTCATGGGTGGGGCGCACAGCCCCTGGCCGGCAAACAGGGAGAGCAGCACAGTCAACACAAACAGCATATTCATCGGGGAGATCCAACCCATAAAAATGAGGCCGGACGGATCCGCGTCCGCCGGACCGCCCGCTCCCGGGCGAATGGCGGAGCCGTCAGGTACCCCGCGCCAGATCGCGATTGATGAACGTCTCCGACTTTCTGGCCTGATCGAACTTTTCCGCCTGCATGGCCGCCAGGGTGCTTTTCCATGCCTGTCGGGCGGTTTTCAGGACCAGATAACCACCGAAATCCCCGAACTGGCCATACAGGTAGTCATCCGGATCCCGATTGGCGGCCTTGATGGCGTTGGCAAACTTGCCGGGAATGTTTTCCGTCAATTCGACCATTTTGACCTTGTTCTGGGTCCCCTCCACCTTGTTTTCGATCAGGGCCTCGCCCTTGCCGAGATAGAAGATGTAATACCCCTCCTGGGCGAAGATCTGCTTCTTGATCTCGATCTTGTTGCCGATCATCTCGGCTTCGTGCGGGTTGGCGGTGGACAGGCCGAAGGTCTCCTTGGTGCGCAGATCGATCACGTCGTTCAGATGTTTCACCAGCAACAGGATGAGTTTGTCCTTCAATTGATCCCGCACGTCCGGCGACAACTGTTGCAGGACCGAGCGGTCGAACTCCAGCAGGATGCAGGCTTCCAGGGCCACCACGCTGGCGGAACGGGGTTTGGCGCTCAGAAAGGCGATTTCGCCGAAAATGGCCCCCGGTTTCAGTTCGCCGACGGGGTTGACGTTGGGTTTTTTGTAAACGCTGACCTTGCCTTGCAGAATGACGAAAAAGGAGCCGGATTCATCCCCCTCGTTGATGATGGAGGCGTTGGCGGGAAATTTCTTGAAAACGCTGTCCAGTCTGGCGATCTCCGCCTTGGCCGCCGGGGCGAAGTCGGAAAAGAATTTGATCTTGTCAAGCAGTTGAACGTCGAACATGCCACTCTCTCCTGTAAAAATGTCTTGATCCAAATGGACTATCGGGCGTTGCGCTGTTCCAGGAAGGTTGCCAGGCGATTCAGGTTGGCCAGGGAAAAGAGGTGGGCATAGACCCACTGCAACTCTCCGCCGCGAAACAGTTCCAGGAGCCGGTCCGGGGCCAGCGCCTGCAATTGGTTCTCATCCACGATCAGCAAGCCCTCCATGGCATATTGCGTGCCACTCCGAGACGCCACCCGGGCCGACAACTCCACCAGCAATCCCCACTCTTGCAGACGGTTGACGAAGAGTTCGGTTCTGCCGAGTTGTCCTTGAAACTCGCTGATGAAATCAATGGCGTTCTGCAAAACCGGAGTGAATTCGCCCTGGGCGTCGAACAGGGGCAGTCCCTCTTCCTTGGTGGTGAAACCCGGATAGGCCTCGTCGATATAGACCAGACTGCCCCCATGACTG
Source organism: Magnetococcales bacterium (assembly GCA_015228895.1). Next base: position 1,127 of record JADGCR010000330.1, on the reverse strand, counting down.
AACCCCTCCGCCAGCACGAAGGGGTAGCGACGAAAAAAGGAGGGGATGTAGCGGGCCTGCCAGACACCCTGGTCATCGACGAACAGGTTCTCCCCGGAGCGCAGCCCCAGCAGGGCGGCCGGCAGAATCTGCGCCTTGGAACGGGTGAAGATGATCGGGTATTCCATGCAGGCGTAGGCGAACTCCATCGCGCCGAGCACCACGGAATTGGTGGCCTGCGCGAAGCTGAAATCCGTCTCCATGGGCATGAGGTGCAGGTGCCGGTGAATCGCTTTGTTCAGCATGCGCATTTTTTTGTAGATCTTGAACTCTTCCATCAGGTCATTCCCTTGTTCCATGTATGCGACTTTGGCTGAAGATAGCAAATTTTCCAGGGATTTCCCAAAGAAAAATCGCGTTCCGGAAAGTGGCGGAGGTGCCGTCGGTCAGACGGGACGGGTGAAACGACAGCGGGGGAAACGGCTGCATCCCAGAAAGGGGTGACCCGCCTGCCGTCCGGTTCCGGCGCGCCTCTCCAGCAGGGTTCCCTGTTTGCATGCGGGGCAGCGCACGCCGTCCGGCCTCTCCCGGTCCGGTGTCTCCTCCGGGCGCAAGCCGGAGAAATGCCGGATCCGGGCGTCGCCGCCTTCCCTGATCGCCCCGACCAGGCGCGTGACCCACACCACCGCTTTCTCCTGGAAGGCCTCCAGGGTGCGGGTGCCATTGGCGATATCCTCCAGGGCCTGCTCCCAGATGGCGGTGGTGGCGGGGTTGGTCACGCTCAACGGCAGCGCGTCCACCAGGGTACGTCCGACGGGTGTGGAGAGCAAATGGGTTTTGCCCTCCCGGACCAGCAACCGCCGTTGCAGCAGGTTGTCGATGATGGCCGCCCGCGTGGCCTCGGTGCCGATCCCGGAGGTCTCCCGCAGGATCTGTTTGAAACGGGGCTCCTCCACCAGACGACCCACATTTTTCATGGCCTGGATCAGGGTCCCTTCGGTGTGACGACCGGGTGGTTTGGTCCGCTTCTCCTCCACCTCGCATGAGGCCACCCGGGCCGGGTCCCCGCGCCTCATGGCGGGGAGGGCCTTCCCGTCCCCCTCCGCGTTTTTCTGGGGGGCGATCTCCCCCCGCAGGACCCGTTTCCA
>JADGCR010000032.1 GCA_015228895.1 Magnetococcales bacterium | reverse complement strand
GAGGGGGTGGAGTTGGGGGTGGGGGGGGGGGGCTGATGAGGGTGACCCCCGGCGTGGTGTTGCGGATCCGGGCGATGGCTTCGGTCACCTTGTGGCCGGGGAGTTGTCCCCCTTCACCGGGCTTGGCCCCCTGGCTGATCTTGATCTGCATCTCGTCGGAGTTGGCCAGGTAGTGGCTGGAGACCCCGAACCGTCCCGCCGCGACCTGCTTGATCGCGCTGCGGGCCAGATCCCCGTTGGGACGGGGTTTGAAGCGTTCCGGATCTTCCCCCCCCTCGCCGGTATTGGAGCGTCCCCCCAGGCGATTCATGGCGATGGCCAGGGTTTCGTGGGCCTCCTTGGAGATGGAGCCGAAGGACATGGCGCCGGTCACGAAACGCCTGACGATGGCCGAGGCGGGTTCCACTTCGCTGATGGCCAGGGGTTCTTCCGCCTCCTTGAGGTGGAACAGTCCCCGCAGGGTGCAGTGTGCCCGGTCCTGTTGATTGATGAGTCTGGCGAACTCCTTGTAAAGCTTGTAATCGTCGTTGTGGGTGGATTGCTGCAACTTGGAGATGGTCTCCGGGGTCCACATGTGACGCTCGCCGTCATGACGGAACTTGTAGTCCCCGCCGATCTCCAGGTCGTCCAGAAAGACCACATTGCCGGAAAAGGCCCGTTTGTGACGGGTCAGGGTCTCCCTGGCGATGTCGTGCAGGCCGACCCCGTCCAGGCGGGAGAAGGTTCCGGTGAAATAGCGTTCCAGAAACCGCCGGTTGAGTCCCACGGCCTCGAAAATCTGCGCGCCGCAGTAGCTGCGCAGGGTGGAGATGCCCATCTTGGAGAAGATCTTCAGCATCCCCTTGCCCAGGGCCTTGACATAGTTGTACAGCGCCTCCTTGACCGTCAGGGTCTCCGGAAGCAGGCCGCGACCCACCAGGTCGGCCAGGGATTCGAAAGCCAGATAGGGGTTGACCGCCCCCGCGCCGTAACCCACCAGCAGGGCGAAGTGGGTCACTTCCCGCGCCTCGCCGGTCTCCATGATGATGCTGGCCGCCCCCCGTGTGCCGGAACGGATCAGGTGGTGATGCACGGAGGAGACCGCCAGCAGGGAAGGGATGGCGGCCTGTTGCGGTCCCACGCCCCGGTCGCTGAGGATCAGCAGGCTCACCCCCTCGTCCACGGCGTTGGAGATCTCCTGAAAGAGTCGGGAGAGGGCGTTTTTCATCCCGTCCGGTCCCTCGGCCACGTTGAACAGGGTGGAGAGGGTGCGGGCCTTGAGGCCGTTGCTGTTGGTGCCGCGGATCTTTTCCAGCTCCGCGTTGCTCAGGATCGGTTGGGAGAGCCAGATGCGGGCCACATGCTGGGGGGTCTCTTCCAGGATGTTGCCCACCGGACCCAACTGGGTGAAGAGGCTCATCACCAGTTCTTCCCGGATGGGATCGATGGCGGGATTGGTCACCTGGGCGAACAGCTGCTTGAAATAATTGAACAACAACACCGCGCGGTCGGAGAGGACCGGCAAGGCCGCGTCGTTGCCCATGGAGCCCACGGGTTCCTGTCCATCCTGTCCCATGGGGGCCAGGATGATGGAGAGATCCTCTTCGGTGTAACCGAAAATCCGCTGCCGCAGGCGCAGGGACTGGGGATCTTCGGGGGAGGGCGCCCCTTCCGGGAGTTGATCCAGGGTCTTGAGGTGCTCCTGCAGCCACTGGCGGTAGGGTTGACGCGTCACCATGGACTCCTTGATTTCCGCGTCGTCGATGATGCGTCCTTCCTCCAGGTCGATGACGAACATGCGACCGGGTTGCAGTCGTCCCAGTTTGACCTCCTCTTCCGGGGGGAAGTGGATGGTGCCGGCTTCGGAGGCCATGACGCACAGCCCCCCCCTGGTGACCTGATAGCGGGCCGGGCGCAGGCCGTTGCGGTCCAGGGTGGCCCCGATGTAGCGGCCATCGGTGAAGGCCACGGCGGCGGGTCCGTCCCAGGGTTCCATCAGGGCGCCGTGATACTGGTAGAACGCCTTGCGGTTGTCGTCCATGTGCTGATGGTTTTCCCAGGCTTCCGGAATCAGCATCATCATGGCGTGGGGCAGGGAGCGGCCGCTGATGACCAGGAATTCCAGGGCGCGGTCGAAACTGGCGGAGTCGGAAAGACCTTCCGGAACAATGGGAAAGAGCTTTTTGATGTCCTCGCCGAACAGTTCCGAGGAGAGGGCGGCCTCCCGGGCGCGCATCCAGTTGATGTTGCCCCGCAGGGTGTTGATCTCCCCGTTGTGGCTGATCATGCGGAACGGATGGGCCAGTCCCCAGGTGGGAAAGGTGTTGGTGGAGTAGCGCTGATGGACCATGGCGAAGGCCGACACCAGGGTCTGATCCGACAGGTCGGGATAGTAGGCGCGCACCTGTTCCGCCAGGAACATCCCCTTGTAGACCAGGGTGCGACTGGAGAAGCTGGAGATGTAGAAGGATTTGATCTCCTCCTGTCCATAGCCCAGCACCGCGTTTTCCACCCGGCGGCGAATGATGTAGAGTTTCCGTTCCAGCCACATGGGGTCGGCGTCTTCCGGCCGGTTGCGCGCTCCGATGAAGGCCTGGCGGATGACCGGTTCCGCCCCTTTGGCGGTATAGCCGATGCGGGCCTGCCGGCTGACCGGGACGTTGCGCCACCCCAGAAAGAGCTGTCCCTCCTCGGCGGTCATCTGTTCCACCAGCCGCAGACAGGAGTTCATGAGATCCTTGTCCTTGGGCAAGAAGATCATGCCCACGCCGTAATCCCCGACGGGGGGCAGCCGGATGGAGAGTTTTTCCGTTTGCGCCCGCAGGAAGGCGTCCGGCAACTGGATCATGATGCCTGCCCCGTCTCCGGTCAAAGGATCGGCCCCCGCCGCCCCCCGATGGGTCAGATTGACCAGGACATTGAGTCCCATGCGGACCACGTCGTGGGTTTTTTTGCCGTTGATCCTGGCGACGAAGCCGACGCCACAGGCGTCGTGTTCCAGTCTGGGATCGTACAGCCCCTGTTTCTCGGGCAGACCGTACTTGGACATAGTGATTCCTTGAAAAATTCAGACACTTTTCGGTTCGAGACAGTGGATTCGCGAGAATCCGGATACAGGCTAACAAATTGCCGATGGATTCGTCAACCGTGCGCCCATGAATCGATCGGGTGTTTTTTTTCAGCTTCAATTCACCTTGCCCTGGTACACTCCTCTCCATGAATCACCCGTCAAACCGTTTTTCCGTCACGCAACCCTGTTTTGTGCAAGGAGAGTCCTGCATGCTTTACGACCGTTTTACCCGTCTGCTGCACCTGCTGATCGCGTCCGGCCTCGTGGTGCAACTGGTCAATTCCCTGGTCATGGTGCATCCGAAACCGGGACGCCAGGGGGACACATGGTATGGGATGCACGAGATCTGGGGGCAGGCGCTGCTCGGATTGCTGGTGGCGCATTGGATCTGGTGTCTGTTGCGGGCCGGCAACATCTCATTCGCCTTGTTGTTTCCCTGGTTCTCTCCGTCGCGCCGTCTTGCCATCAAAGAGGATATCAGGCGCTATCTGGATCATGCCGCCCGGTTCCGTTTGCCGGACAGCGGGGAGCGGATCAGCCCTTTGGCCAGCGCGGTCCAGGGACTCGGTCTGTCGGTCGCCACCCTGTTGGGGGTGAGTGGCTTGATTTTGTTTGTGGCCATGGAGGAAAATGGGGAGATGTCCGGCTGGGCGCGCGGGATCAAGGAGGCCCATGAGGTGATGGGCGCTCTGATGTGGGGCTATCTTCTGGTCCACGGGATCATGGTCGTGCTGCATCAACTGGCGGGTCATGGCGGTCTGCGGGCGATGCTCCGGGTATGGGAGCGGAATCCACGGTGAACGGTCTGCTTCCGATGATGGGTCTCGTCGCGTGGTGCGCCATGCCGATGATCGGGCTCGCAGACGACGAGGATCACGAAAGGGCGCGCCGACTGGTGCGGTCCGGGGAGATTCGCTCCCTGGAGTCCATTCTGCGGAGTCATGGGAAGCGGCTGGAGGGTCGTCTTCTGGAAGTCGAGCTGGAAAGGAAAAACGGTCTGTTCCTTTACGAGATCGAGTTGGTGAATGGACAGGGGCGGGTCGTGGAGTTGGAGTTCGACGCCAGAACCGGCAAACTGTTGCGCGAGAAACGGGAGGATTGAACGGTGCGCTTGCTGCTGGTGGAAGACGATGGGGAACTCGCGGCCCGGTTGCGGGAGGATCTGGGGCGGGCGGGATTCGCCGTGGATGTGGTGCGCAACGGCGTGGACGCGGAGTACATGGGGGATGTGGAACCGTATGACGTGGTGGTGCTGGATCTGGGTCTGCCGGAACGCCATGGTCTGGAAGTGCTGCGTCACTGGCGCGGCAGGGGAAACAACGTTCCGGTCTTGATTCTGACCGCGTGGGACGCCTGGCACGAGCGGGTGGACGGCTTCAAGGCCGGCGCGGACGATTATCAGGGCAAGCCGTTTCACACCCAGGAGTTGATCGCCCGTCTGAACGCTTTGGTGCGGCGCAGCACCGATCGTCCATTGGGGGCGCTCCAGGTGGACGGCATCGCCCTGGACGAAACCGGACAAAGGGTCACGCTCTCCTCCGGGGAGAGCAGGACGTTGACCGGCACGGAGTTTCGATTGTTGCGTTATTTCATGCTGCATCCCAATCAGGTGCTTTCCAAAAGCCGTTTGACCGAGCATGTCTATGAATACGACGAGGACAAGGACAGCAATGTGATCGAGGTCTATATCAAACGTTTGCGGGACATTCTCGGTCACGAGCGCATCGCGACCCGCAGGGGACAGGGATATCTTTTCCTTGGCTGAGGATCAGCGGTCCCCTCATCCCTCCTTGCAGAAGCGTCTGGCCTTCGGTCTGACCCTGGCCTTGATTCTGGTGCTGGTGGGTCAGTGGCTGATCGTGAGTTACATCATCCGGCATGTCACCCAGGAGTACATGGCCTCCCGTCTGGCCCACGACGCCGAAAATCTGCTGGCCAATCTGGATCTGGCGCAGGCGGAGGGTCCGGTGTTGAATCCCGCCCGCGTCGATACCCTCTATACCCGTCCGTTGTCCGGACACTATTACCTGATCCGGTCGCAAAACCGGGTGTTGCGTTCCCGCTCCTTGTGGGATGGGGAATTGGAGGTTCCCCAGGGAATTTTCGCCCAAGGCGTTCTGGTCATAGTCGCCGGTCCGGGGGAGGGGAGTCTGTTGTCCTTCACCCGCAGCTATTACAAGCAGAGAAAGCATGTCACCATCACGGTGGCCGAGGATATGACGATTCTCAATCAGGGGGTGTTCGTCTTGCAGATCTGGTACGGGGTTGTCTCCTTTGCGGCGATCGTCCTGTTGTTGCTGTTGCAGCGATACATGGTCAAACAGGCCCTGCGGCCGTTGGATCGGGCCAAGGAGGAGGTGCGTCGTCTGGAGATGGGCGAGGTGGACGGTCTGTCGGTGGAGGTGGTGCCGCGGGAGGTCGTTCCTTTTGTCATCGCGATCAACCGGTTGCTGGCGGTTTTATCCCGGCGTCTGGAGCAATCCCGACATGCCACCGGCAACATGGCCCACGCCATCAAGACCCCTTTGACGGTTCTGCTGCAATTGGTGGACAGCCAGGAGTTGGCGGGGCATCCGGAACTGCGGGGGAAGATGGTCAGGCAGATTCATGGGATTCGCGCCCTGACGGGCAGGGAGTTGAAAAAGGTCCGCATGGCGGGTGCGGAGGCTTCCGCCGTGCGGATCGACATCACCGATGCGTTGCTGGCGTTGGTGGAGGTGATGGGTCGGGTACACCAGGAGCGTCCGTTGCGTTCGGAGATTCGCGTTCCCGCGGGCCTGTCCGCCATCGTGGACCGGGAGGATCTGCTGGAATTGGCCGGCAATCTGCTGGACAACGCCTGCAAGTGGGCGACCGGTCGGTGGCGCTTGACCGTGTGGTGCGACGGGGCGTTGCATTTGATGGTCGAGGATGATGGTCCGGGATGCGCTCCCGAACACCATGCGTCCATCCTGCAAAGGGGGGGACGGGTGGATGAGACCATGCAGGGACAGGGAATCGGTCTGGCCGTGGTCAAGGAGATCGTCGATCATTATGGGGGAGAACTCGAACTGACGGCATCCGATCCATTGAAGGGCTTTTGCGTGCGGGTCGCCTTGCCTCTGAAGGGTCTTGCTTGTGGTGTTTCCAGATGATGCGGGATGGATGCATTGCTTTTGCAACCGGAACCGGCTCGGCATAGGCAGCGTCCGATGACCGCAATTGCACTCAGTCATTCCAGCTCCATCATCATGATTCCTTGATATCACTGGCGTAAAATCCTGTCTTGGCAAGAAAACGAGCGTCGAACGACAAAATTTCTGCATATGCCGCTCAGTTGCTTGCTCGATGGACATCAATCCTGTTGTGGGTGGGGTATGGCCCGCATAATTATACGATCTTACCTGTAAATATAATTTTTATCATGTGAAATCTTGATAAAATCCTGATGAAATCCATCGATATTTGACACTAAATTGATATCAATTTTGATAAATTTGTATTCTTTGAACAATGAAAGCTAAAAAAATAAATCTACTGGAGGCAAGTAAAAATAATGAATGTTACCATTATCGGTGTGACCCCGATTGGCGTCGTTCTGGCCAAATATATGGTGGAAGAAGGACACGACATTCATGTCGTTGATCCAAACCCTGAAGCCATCGCGCAATTGTTGTCCAATGTGGATGTGCGCGCCCTGCAAGGGGATGTGCGGGATCTGGATCTCCTGCATGAGGCGCACATCAAAACCGCCAATCTGGTGGTGGCGGTCACCAATTCCGACACCAACAACATCGTCACGGCGCTGGGTCTCCACTCCCTGGCACCCCAGGCGCGGGCGGCCATCTGGGTGCGGGACGAACAATTCACCACCAACAACCACATCTGGAATGGCACGCATCTCGATCAGGCCATGTTGCTGACCCCGGAGCGCAACGCGATCAATCTGGTCATGGACCTTCTGGAAATCCCCATGGCCTTCGAAGTGGCTTCTTTCCTGGATGGCCAGATCCACATCGCCGGATTTCGCCTGCTGGATAACAGCCCACTGATCGGCAGAAGGCTGTCCGACATCGACAAGGACCGGGAGAATCGTACCCTGGTGGTGGGGGTGGATCGATACAACGAAACCTTTATCCCCGATGGGGATTTCATCTTCGCGGCACAAGACAGACTCTACATCCCTTTATTGAAAGGCTATGAACTCTCCGACGCTTTTGAGTTCATGGGTCTGGAACAAAGCCATCTGCGCATGCAAAAGACCCATTACCTGATCGGTGGCGGGGGTCACATGGCGCTCCATCTGGCGAAAAAACTGGAAAACAGTGGGCTGTATCCCACCATCATCGAAAACCAACGGACCCGGTGTTTGGAGTTGGCAGCACGACTTTCCAAAACACGCATCCTCCATGGGGATGTCACAGACCCTGCATTTCTGCAAGAGATGATTGACCCCGTCACCACCTACATCGGCCTGACCGGCAACCAGGAGATCAATTTCATGTCCTCGGTCTTGGCGCGACGCCTGGGCGCCGGACGGTCGATCACCATGTTCGACAATGAGGGTTATATCGGGCTGTCAGGATTCATGGGCATCGATGCCGCGGTCCATCCCAATCTTACCGCAGTTGGCCAGGTCATGAGCCTGTTGCGTCCTTGCGACGTGATCGAGGCGCAACTCATGCTGGGCGGCAAACTGGAGGCATTGTTGATCAAACTGGATCGCAACGCCCCCATGGTCAACAAAGAGTTGAGAGATGCAGGAATACCAAAAGGAGTCATAGTCGCCGCCATAAAACGCAAACATCACCTGCTGCTGCCAAATGGCGGCACGGTGATTCTGCCCGACGATCAAATCCTGCTGGTCACCAACCGGCAGAACAAAATCAAACGAAAAATGCGCCAATTGATCCTCCCGGAGCGGTAGACCATGAACCTTTTGATGAACGTGCGGATTTTGGCTCTGCTGGCCCTCCTGTTGTCCATCTCGCAACTCGCCGCTCTGGCGGTGGCCTTGTCTCTGGGAGAGGACCCCCAACCCTTCATCCGTTCCATGATGGCAGGCGGCGGGATTGGGCTGTTCTATTTCTTGACCGGTCCCGCCAGGCCTGAACTTCTTCCGCGCGATGGTATCCTGATCGTCGGTCTGGGTTGGGCCATGGCGACAGTGCTGGCCGGATTGCCTTTTGTCTTCGGCGGATGGATGGGATGGATCGACTCCTGGTTCGAGACCGCTTCCGGCTTCACCACCACCGGGGCGTCGATTCTCACCGATGTGGAGATCCTGCCCAAAAGCCAACTCTTCTGGCGATCGGAAATCCAGTGGCTGGGTGGCATGGGCATTCTGTTGCTGGCAATCGCCATTCTCCCGTTTTTGGGGGTTGGCGGGATGGAAATCCTGAAAGCCGAGGTGCCCGGTCCCACCAAGGATCGACTGGTCCCCCGCGTGGCCACCACCGCCCGCATCCTGTGGGTACTCTATTTCGGCATCACTGTGGCCAATATTCTGGCTTTCATGGGGTCGGGCATGAATTTTCTGGAAGCGACCGATCATGCCTTCACCACCATGGCCACCGGGGGATTTTCCACCCGCAACGCCAGTCTGGCCGCTTTTTCGCCCGCCGCGCAATGGTGGTGCACCATTTTCATGGCCATCGCGGGGGCCAACTTCCTGTTGCACTATCGACTGTTCTACAAACGCGATCTGGGAATCATCAAGGATCCGGAGTTGCTGACCTATCTTGGCATCATTCTGTTGGTGGGAATTTTCTGTGGCGTGGTGTTGATGCAAACGCAAGGCAAGGACGTGGAACTGGCCATGCGCCATTCTTTCTTTAATGTGGTTTCCATCATGACCACCACGGGATTCGCCAACGACGACTTCGCCAAGTGGCCCCTGTTTCTGCAGGTCATCCTGCTCAACCTGATGGTGATCGGTGGCATGGCTGGTTCCACCGCCGGGGGGATCAAGGTGGTGCGACTGGTGATGATCTGGGAGTTGTTCCTGGCCGTACTGGATCGACTGATGGTCCCGCGCCGCGTCACCCTGCCCAAATACGCCGGGGTGACAATCCCGGCCGAAGTCATGGAAGGCAGTCTGATCATGGTGGTGGTTTTTTTGTTCATCATGCTGCTGTCGGTGATCGTCCTGACAGCGGTGGGACTGGACTTCACCACCGCTTTCTCGGCTTCTCTGGCCTGCCTTGCCAACGTGGGACCCGGCATCGCCAAAGTGGGACCGTTGGAAAACTACGCCTTCATCCATGACGCGGGCAAACTCCTGTTGACCGTCACCATGATCGCTGGTCGTCTGGAATTGTTTACCGTGCTGATTCTCTTCTTCCCGCGTTTCTGGAAAGGGTGGGAGTAACAAAAAAATTATTGCCAGGAATCCCGCATCCGGTATCCGACCCCCATTTCGGTCATGAGCAGTTGGGGGCGGGCCGGATCGGATTCCAGTTTACGGCGCAACTGGGCCATGAAAACCCGCAAGGTATGGGTGTGATCGGAATAGTTCTTCCCCCAAACCTCGCGCATGATTTGTCGATGCGTGAGTACACGACCCGCGTTTCTGGCCAGAAACAACAATAAACGATATTCGATGGGGGTCAAAGTGACCAGAGTCCCATCCATGCGGATCTCCCGACGCATGGCGTCCAGTCGTAAGGGTCCGATTTCCAGAATCGCCTCCAGAGAAATACCACTCTTCAGTTGGTCGGCATGGCGGAACGCGACCCGAATGCGGGCCATCAATTCGTTCACGCCAAAAGGCTTGATCAGATAATCGTCCGCTCCGGCATCCAGGGCCACCACCTTGTCGTCCTCACGCCCCCGCGCTGAAATCACAACGATGGGGACGTGACTCCACTCCCGCAGTTCTCGAGTGAAATCGATCCCATCGCCATCCGGCAACCCCAGATCCAGAAGAATGATCGACGGTGGAGTTGCCGTGACGGCCAGACGCGCCTCGCGCAAGTTGACCGCGTCCGTCACATCGAACTCGCGGGCGGTCAGGGCGGTACGCAAGAACCGACGCATTTGCACATCATCTTCCACCACCAGGATGGGCAACCCTTTGTTTGTCATGACTGCTCCTCCTGAATGATCTCCATCGGCAAGGGCGGTTGGGGTAAATGGATGCGAAACTCCGCCCCTCCAGAGTCCCGCGTCATGGCCAGAATAGTGCCGCCATGGGCATGGATCACTCCCCGACAAATGGCCAGCCCCAGCCCGGAACCGGGAACACCGGTCGCCTCCCCCCGCACGAATTTCTCAAAAATGCGTTCCTCAAATCCAGGCGCAATGCCCGGTCCAGAGTCCTGGACGCGAATGACCACCCCCTCTCCCAGGTTTTCCAACAACAAGGAGATCGCGGCGTCCGTTGGGGTGTATTTGATGGCATTGTCCAGCAGATTGACCAACACCTGTAAAAAAAATATCGGGTCCACATACAGCATCGAAACCCTTTCATCCGCATGAATCATCACCTCGCGCAGCCGAATCCGCTCTTCCATACGGACCAACGCCGTTTCCATCAATTCTTCGTAAGGAACCCATTCCAGACGCAATTGGCATCCCCCGGACTCCAGACGCACCATGTCCAGCAGATTGGTGATCAGGCGATCCATCCGCAGGGCTTCGGTGCAAATGGTTTCCAGCAATTCATGTTGTTGCGTATGATCCAACACGCCATCGTCATCCCGCAGTGTCGTGCCAGCACCGGTAATGGCCGCCAACGGGGTGCGCAGATCATGCGATGCCATGCTCAACAAAGTGCCGCGCAACTCCTCCGACTTGGCGCGGATGACCGCCTGGTTGGCCTCCTCGCTCAATCTGGCCCGATCAATGGCCAAACTGGCCTGATGCGCAAAAGCTTCCATAAAAAAATTGTGGTCATCACAAAGCAAACCTGGATTGGCAATCCGCAAAGCCAATATGCCCAGGATGCGCGACGGCGAAATGGAAATGGGCTGACTGGTGAACGCATTGTTGGGCAGATTGGGCGTGCCAAACCCCGCCGCCTGCCCATGCCCGAAACTCCAACGAATCATCTCCATGGTCTGTTCCGTAGGTTGAAAGGCATCCGGGGTGACTGCGACCAACCGCAGCGACGCATCATGCTCATGCGCCAGACACAACGCGACCTCGCCACCAAAGATACAGGCTGCGTGACGGGTGATGATGCCGGCCATTTCCTCATCATTGAGAGTGGCGATGATGTCCCGACTCAGACGATACAGGGCATCGGTTTGGCGCTCCCGCTCCTGGGCCTTCCGCTCCTGCTTACGAATGCGCGTCATCAAGCCGCTGAAAACGATACCCACCAAGAACAGTATGGTGAAAGTCAGTATGTACTGGGAATCCTCGACCAGAAACGTGAAATAAGGATGGACGAAGAAAAAATCATAGGCCGCCACGGACAGGGCGGATGCCAGCAGGGAAGGACCTTTCCCGAAACGAAAAGCGATCGCCATGATGGGCAGCAGGTAGAGCATGACCAGATCCGACGAAGTCAGATGCTGGCGTCCCAGCATCACCAGAACCGTGGTGATCACCACCGCCAGCAAACTGGCGACATAACCTTGCCAGGACGTGACACTCTTGTCGGGTTGAGCAACGATGGCAGGCGGTGGAGGATCCTGGCCCGCGATAAACTGGATCTCGATATCACCACTGATTCGCACCAGTTCATGGACCAGGGAAGGACGAAAACGGTCCCGCCAGCGATTCAAGGTCGGCTTGCCGATCAGGATACGAGTCACCTCGTGTTTGCGGGCGCAACGGATGATTTCAAGACTGACACGCTTACCCGTCAGCCGGATGGTGATGGCCCCCAGGGATTCAGCCAGACGCATGTGATCCAACTGCCGATGCCGATCCTCTGAATTCATGGGATAGGTATCTGGGGCATCCACTGTCACCGCCAGCCAGGATGCTCCCAACCCTTCCGCCAACCGATGGGCGGCATGAATCAAACGGGCGGAAGAAAAACTGGGTCCAACGCAGACCAGGATGCGTTCCTTGGCAGTATGATGCTCAACAGCCATAGTCATCAACGGGAGCATTCCCTGTTCGGAGGAACTTGCTGTGCTGGCAACATGTTGAAATTTATTGGATCAATCTTGATCCCAGAAAACGTTTACCCCATACTCTGCCGGTGATTTAACTGTTTGTCAAGTCTGGCGATTGAATGGCGCCAGAGCCGCAAGTCTTTCTGACTCCAAGAGAGAAAAGATCATGAAAAACTTCGTCTTGTACAATGCAAATGATTGTAATTATTGATTGGACTTTAGAGTTTCAGCAGAAGGTCGCGTGTTACTGGTGTCGTGACAGAATAAAGTAGGTGACCTGCTCGCGTAGCCAGTGCCAAAGGGATTCGACCGGCCTAAAATCCGGGCTGTATCCAGGAAGAGGAATTAGATCAATTTTCAGGTCCAAGGCCGCATGTTTTACCGGAAGGGAACGGTGGTACGATGCCCCATCCCCAACCAGTTTGATCTTTGAACGTATCGGAAATCGTATTCGGATCGACGCCGAGATGCGTGTCGCAGCTGTTCGCCGCCACTGCGCCGGAGTTGTCCCGGAACAACGACAGGTAGTGGATCTGGTCGTCCGGCCTCATGCGCAGATCGAACTCCTTGAGCAGAACATCATTGTGCGTGGTCAGAAAGACCTGCACCCCCTGCCGGTGCAATTCCAGAATGATTTCGACCACTTTTCCCATCAGCGCCGGGTTCAGGTTGGCCTCGGGTTCATCCCAAAACAGCACCGATCCAGACTGTAATGTCCCGTTTTGGATCAACAGCCAAATCAGCGCCAACTTGCGCATGCCTTCGGCCAGCAGGGGGAGGTTCAATCCAAATTCTTGATTATCCTGTCTTTTGCTGACACGCGATCTAATCCATATGAACAGCGTGGCAGGTAGCAGTCGCCTCCAGTCGATTGCCGTTTTTTTCCATCCAGGGTGTCATGTCAAACAGAGGCAGTTCAGCATCACGGCATGGGGATCCGGATCTCCTCCTCTTTTCCCTCCCGTTCCACCTGCAACACCACCCCTTCACCGGGAGACAGGCTCCGGACCAGACGCACCAGGGCGTGGCGGGTGGGGAGGGGGTGGGCGTTGAAGCGGGTGATGCGATCCCGGGGGCGGAGGCCGGCCTTGGCCGCCAGGGAGTCGTCCAGCACGCTCTGCACCCGGACACCCTCCTTTTGCTGATCGTCCATGGTGATGCCCAGTTGGGTCGGAGGGGGGGTGTCGGGCGCGGGAGGGGTGCCCCAGGCGAAATCCGCCGCGTCCCGGTCGAGCATGGCCTCCTCCCCGCTCCAGGGCAGCAGGATCGCCACCCCGGTCACACCCCGGCCACGCAGTTGATGAGGGATGCCGTGGCCCATGTACACATGACCGGCCCCCACCAGACCCACCACCAGACCCTGGGGATGGGCGTCGCTCCATTTCTTGATGCGGTCCGCCATCACCCCGTCCCATACCCCCTGGGCCTCGACGAAATGATCGAAATGACCACCGTGCGACATCATGGGATGGGCGTTGAACACCTCCTCCAGGCGCAAACGATACGCCAGTGGGGCGGGACACAAAGGGGGCAGGGCGTCCCGGATCTCCATCTCCACACCCGCCAGACCCCGTTTGCGCACGGCGGAGACCGTCTCGCGGCGGAGGTTCATCGCCAGCAGGGGGATCCTCTGTTCTTTGGCGTAACGCAATATGGGCCAATAGAGATTGATATCGAAGCCCCAGGTGAAATACCACTCCACCGCGTCCAGAAAGGCCGCCTCGCTCAACTCTCCCGCCACCCAGCGATCCAGATGGGGCTGCAAGTGATCCGGGAACATCTCCAGGGAGACGGCCATCTCCACCCCCCTGGCGTGCAACCCCTGAATCACGGCCAACTGGATCCGGTGGTGGTCCGGGTGGTCGTGGGTCTCTCCCACCAGAACCACCCGATGGGAGGCCAGACGGTCGATCATCGCTTCACGGGTGATCACGGTCTGGTCACTCAAACGGACAATCTCATTCTCGGCAATCGCAATCGGTCCCATGACGCTCCATTGGAAAAGGGCCAGGCCCAGCATGAATGGCAGAAGAAACATAGGTCAAATCCAGGCGTTGAACGTGTTGCGCAACAGGGAGACCACCACCTCCTCCACCCTGGGGTCCACAAAGACGCGGGCCAGGCGGCGTTGACACCCCCCCAGGAAATGGATCCGGGACGAGACCGCCTCCGCGGGCAGCACCTGACCCGTTCCGTCCGTCACATACACCGGGTCGGCGCGACCCGTCGCATATTGCAGATGGGCGTAGGGCGCCCGGTCCAGGCGGTCCACCTGCACCAGCAAACGCAATGGCAGACGCTGCCGCCCCACGTCGATCTCATCCTCACCGTGGCGCTGAAAAAAATCATCCACCGCCGCGGCGATTTCAGGGTCATGGATGATCTCGGTGCCCACCCCGTCCAGTCGCCAGACAATGCGCCGGTAAATCGGCTTGCGATCCCGGAACAGGCGGCACTTCCAGCGCAGTTCGGCCTGGCCGGGGGTGCGGGGCTCCATCTCGGCCCAGTGGCCCACGGCATAATCCATGACCATGTCGTCCAGACGCAGGAAATCCTCCAGAGGCAGTTCCCCTCCCTGCCGCATGGCGGCCAGAAAACGTGTCATTTCCGGGGGGGTGCCGGGGGGGGGACCTCCTTCCCGTTCCCACATCCAGGCCAGCAGATGAAAAATGTGGATCAACAGCGACTCGAAGGCGCGCACGGTTTTGTGATCATACACCTGACGGTACATGTCGTCCCGGGCCGCCACATAACTCTCCAGCGCGGCGGGTCCCTTGGAGAGATCCACGCACAGGCGCGCCACCCCGTCGATCTGCCGTACCTGCAAGCTGTGCAGCAGCCACTCCAGATCGTAGCGGCCATAGGAAACCCCGGTGAAATGGGCGTCCCGCAACAGGTAATCCATGCGGTCCGCGTCCAGCTGGCTGGAGATCACCTGCCGGCCGAAGCGGGGCGGGGCGTCCCGTCCCGTCAGGCCCCAGACCGCCCCCAGTCCGGCCATGAACCGGGTTTCGTCCAGCCCCAGACGGTGACAGTGGCGTCGGATGACCTCTTGAATCGAACCGGACCGGGTGACGATCC
>JADGCR010000329.1 GCA_015228895.1 Magnetococcales bacterium | reverse complement strand
GCCACCCCGCCGCCTGTGTGCCACCACAACCACGCATGTCGCCGCCCATGGACCCGCCCCACAACAGCCTGTCACTCCCCCACCCACCCCACTTACTCCGAAAGGCCGTTCCACCCCGCCAACGCTCATTTGAAATTGAAAAAACCAGCAAACACCTACACTTCCAGCAACGTCTGGACCCGCAAATCAAATATCGGACTCAGGTTCCCCCAGACACTTGGGCAAGGGAGATCCCCTACTTGAGAAACTCAGGCGTTTCTGCGAAACACTAGCTGTTGCGTGAAGCTGGTTTCGCCACTGCTATGACGCACGATCGCTCTGGCCAAGTAGTAGATGCGGCGTATCATGTCCCGAATATCCATTTCAACCTTGAATGCCTCCACACGGTTGGGCGCATCGACGGTCAGGCGTTGCATGTGATAGACGGAAGCGTCTAGCATCATCTGATCGATTTCGGCTTGCATGTTGCGCACTCCAGCGATCCACGCCCTGGTATCTCCTTCTTCTGTCGCAGTCCGGACCGCCATGTCGACGGCTTTGACAACCATCTTGTGATATTCGGAGATGCTGTTTTCCGTCTCCTCGCTTACCTCGATGCCCTTTTCCAGGCGCAATTCGCCCAGATGGACCAGGTTGGTCTCGATGATGTCGCCGATGTCTTCGAGACTAGTAACTACGTTGACCAGGGTCATCAATTCCTGGGTCTGCTCGTCACTGAGGGATGCCTGGTTCACGCGACCGAGGTAGTGGATCAGGTTGCCGTACTGATGGTCGATCTCGTTATCCTGATCCGCCAGCCAGCGCAGTTTTTTGTTGTCCCCATGCATGATGATCGGCATGGAGGAGTCCAGAATTAGATGGACGCGCAACCCCATGTTCTTGATCTCCCGGCGTGCGGCGTCCAGGGCGAGGACGGGCGTGGAGATGAGATCCTCATTGAGATGGAAGGCCATGACTTGGATCTCGCCCTCTTTTTTGTCGACCGCCTTGCCGGGAGGCAGGATCCAGAGAAGGAGTCTGGCGTAATGGTTGAGGAGTGGCAAGAAGATGAAGGCGACGGTCAGGTTGAATATGGTGTGGGCATTGGCGATCTGCCGGGGGGTTTCGGCGGCCATGCGCGCCATTCCCTCCAGGTCGCTGTAGACCGGCGACAACCGAGTGACCACATCGGCCAGCAAACCGATGAAGGGGTAGAAAAGGATGACACCGAGGATGTTGAACCCGATGTGGGCCATGCCGGCGCGCACCGCCTCCCGCGGCTTGCCGAGGGAGGCGATCAGGGCGGTGACACAGGTACCGATGTTGGCCCCGAAGGCGAGGGCGATACCGGCCTGCAGGGAGATGAACCCCTGGCTGGCCATGACGATCACGATGCCGGTGGTGGCCGAGGAGGATTGGATGATGCCGGTGAAGGCCAGAGAGATCAGGATGCCGATCACGGGGTTGTCCATGGAGCGCATCAGGTCCAGGAATGGATCGTACTTGCGCAGTGGACTCATGGAGTCACCCATGATGTTCATACCGAGGAAAATCAGCCCCAGCCCCATCAGCATCAGGTTGTACTGGCGGACGTTCTCTTTTTTGGTCAGCATGCTGCCCAGATAGCCGATGGCCACCATCAAGGAGGCCGCTTCGGTGATTTTGAAGGCCACGATTTGGGCCGTGATGGTGGTGCCGATGTTGGCACCGAAGATGACCCCCAACGATTGCTGGAAGGTCATCACACCAGCGGTGATGAAGCTGACCACCAGCACCGTGGTCACCGAGGAGGACTGGATGATCGAGGTGACGAAGGCTCCGGTGAAGAGTCCGGCGATGGGGCTGGTCGTCAGTTTGGCGAGGATCATCTTCATTTTATCGCCAGCCACCACCTTGAGGGCCTCGGACATTAGGTCCATGCCGTAGAGGAACAGTGCCAATCCCCCGAAGAGTGCCATGAACATGGTGCCCCACTTCATGGCCTGGGGGGCGTCGGCAGCGGCCAAGGCGTCACCCCAGGGGAGCAACACCGCCATCACAGCGAAGAGCAGCAGGCCATTTCGCCACCCGCTGTTGGGATGGTCGGTCCAGAACGATTTTGTCAGATTCATGTTTGACTCCAGCATTTTGTAGAACGTTGTGCCCTTCAGGGAAAAAAACAGCAACGGCAAAAAACTGCAACGGCAAAAAATGCAAGACCGTGGGGGCTCTGTCTTGGCTCTCAGTTGGACTGGACACGGAAAGGCCGGATTGGTTTCCTGTCCATGATGGTCAACGGCGCAGACGTACGCAGACTGGGGCGCAACACTGGCGCAGTCCACGGAAGCCGCCAACGCCGCTCCAGCTTACCTGACGCTGGCAGCCAGTGTAAAAGCACAAAACCACGGCAGCCACAAAAGCATCCTGCCAAGAGCAGTCCTACATCCCACCAATACCAACCATGGCAAGCGTTTAACCTACCCCGCCACACTCCGTTTCAACTCCCGCCACCCTACCAACATCCAGCCAACGGAAACCAGTTGACGCCATTCCAACTCCCCCTGCGCGGTGGCACTCAGAGCAGCGGAATACAAAGCCTGATCATCCTGGTATCCGCTGCCAGCCAAATTGCACCGCCATGGATCGGCCACCACCTGCGCCCCCTGCCGCACCCCACCACCAACCGCTGCACAACTCCACCATCAGGCCAACCGGCGCACACACCGCGACAGGGTGCCAGGGCGACGCGTTCAACAGGCCCCCATCACAGGCCCATCGTAACAGACTTAACCTCCCGATGTAAAAGATGGAAATGGATGCCGCCACCCCCACCAGCATTTCCACGTCGCCGTTGCTGGCCACCCCCACACATCTGCCAGCATTTTCACATCGCCGTCGGTGGCCACCCCCACCAACATTTTCACCCCGCCACTGCTGGCCACCGCTTCCAACTATGCCACCCCGCCGCCTGTGTGCCACCACAACCACGCATGTCGCCGCCCATGGACCC
>JADGCR010000328.1 GCA_015228895.1 Magnetococcales bacterium | reverse complement strand
TGATGGGAGGCGGCGGTTTCCGGGGTGTACGCCTTGGCCTCCTCCCAACTGACCAGGGGAATGCGGGCAATGACCGGAATGCGGAAACCCTCCGTTCCCGACACGCCCGGATTGCCTCCAGGCCCACCCATGCTCATCTCTCCGCGACCGGTCTCCAGCCAGATGGGGTCCACACCACACGTCAAGGCGATGCTGACCGTGCGCCTGGAGGCGCTGGAACGACCGCACTCCAGTTTGTGAACCGCGGTCTGACTGATGCCAACACGATCCGCCAGTTGTTTTTGCGTCAGTCGCGCGTGTTTGCGGGCGATCAGGATGCGATCGCTTAGGCTTTGAGTTGTGGATCTGTCGGTCACTTCGAGTCTCCTTTTTTTATTTTTTTGAAAGAGCCTGCGTCCCCTCGTGGAAGAACAGAAAAAGCGTAACCCGGAAACAGATTCAGTGTAAAGGTCAGTATCCATATTGACGGCTTTTCGAACCCCAACCGGCGTGACCCCGGCACGGCACCCACAATGACCTTGTTCCGGGAACGTGTGCGTTGATCGCGCCGAGGATCGGACGACTCCGGATGGAGCGCGTCCACAAAATCCAGAAGCGCTGCCGGAGCGCTTCGGAAAACCATTCCGTAAACGAGGCCGAGAAGATATAATTATGTCCGGCAGTGAGTCCACGACATTCTCATTGGTGAACGCGGTGGGAGCGCCGTCGGGGTTGCACGACAATGGGCACTTCGGGAGAATAGAGCTGATGCTGAATCATTTACGCCTCTGGGTCAAGATCATGGTGGTCATGGGTATCTCCATCGGTTCCGTGGGTGGGGTGCTGACCTACCTCAGTCTGTCCAACATGAGCCATCTGATACTCGAATCCGAGCGCAACGCTTTGGACGCCCACCTCAAGGCGATCAAAAACGCCATCGCCACGGAAAGCCGCACGGCGGAAGCCATGAGCGCGCTGGTGGCCAACATCCCACTGGTGCAGGAGAAATTCGCCTCCGACGACCGCAGGACGATCGGTGAGCTGTTCGTGCCGGGCTTCGCCACCATGACCTCGCGGCACGGGGTGGAGCAGTTTCAATTCCATACCCCCCCCGCCACCTCCTGGTTGCGCGTCCACAAACCGGAAAAATTCGGCGACGACCTCTCCTCCTTCCGCCACACCGTCCTCGCCACCAACAAGAACCAGCAACCCACCCGCGGACTCGAAAGCGGCGTCGCCGGATTGGGGGCGCGGGGCATCGTGCCGGTTTTCCATCAGGGTCGGCATGTAGGCTCCGTGGAGTTCGGCATGGCCTTCGGTCAACCGTTCTTCGACCATTTCAAGGTGCAGAACGGGGTCGATTCCGGCCTGCACCTCCAGGTCAAGGAGGGATTCAAGACCCTGGGCTCCACCCTGGGGGACAAACCGCTTCTGGACCGGGAGGTGCTTGAGGAGGTGCTCCATGGCCAACCCCAACTGCACCACCGGGAGATCAACCGCGTTCACCATGCCCTCTATGCCGCGGCCATTCACGATTATGCCGGCAAACCCGTCGGCGTGGTCGAAATCGCCATGGACAGCAGCGGCTACCAGACCCTGCTGTCCACAAACCGCTCCTCCGCCCTCACGGTGGGTCTGCTGGCCATCGTGTTCGGTCTGATGCTGGCCATGTTCATCGCCCGCCATCTGGTCAAACGGATCCAAACCGTGGTCGAGGGGGTCAACCGGGTCGCCCAGGGGGATCTGTCCCTGGATACGACCCTGACGGGCCAGGACGAAATCGCGGATCTGGCACGGGCGACCCAGGAGATGCGGCGCAAACTGCACGATCTCGCCGCCGAGGTCGGCAGCAACGCCGCCCTGGTCTACGAGGCGGCGCAGGAGATTACCGGGGCCGTCGCGGGACAGGCCGCCACCTCCACCGAAATGTCCGCCTCGGTGGCCGAGATCACCTCCACCATGGAGGAACTCTCCGCCTCCTCCACCCAAATCGCCGACCAGGCCAAATCCGTGGTGGAGATCGCCAACCAGACCCTGAACGGCAGCCGCAAGGGTTCCGAGGCCATGCAAACCGTGCTGGGCCGCATGCAGGACATCCACCTCGAAAAACAGCACAGCCTGCAGGAGATCGTCGATCTGGGCACCAAATCCAAACAGATCAGCAAGATCATGGAAATCATCAACACCGTGGCGGACAACACCAAGCTGATCGCCTTCAACGCCGCCCTGGAGGCCTCCAGCGCCGGAGAGGCGGGCAAACGGTTTTCCGTGGTGGCCGGGGAGATCCGCCGTCTGGCCGACAGCGTCACCGACTCCACCAACACCATCGAGGTGAAAATCAACGAAATCCAGGACTCCATCAGCCGTCTGGTGATCACCTCGGAGAAAGGCACGGCCGGCATCACCGCCGGCACGGAGGCCAGCACCCTCACCTCGGAACGGTTGGGAGAGATCGTCAAGGCCGCCAGCAACACCAGCAACGCGGCCCAACAGATCTCCCTCTCCACCCAGCAGCAAAAAATCGCCAGCAACCAGGTGCTGGTGGCGCTCCGGGAAATCGTCACCTCCAGTTCCCACACCGCCCAATCCATCACCCGCATCTCCCAGATCAGCAAGGAGATGCTGGGTCTGGCGGAACGCATGTCCCGGCTGGTGGGCAGTTTCAAACTCAACCAGCAGATCTGACCGGGAGGGTTATGAGCACGATCCGCGTCATCATCGCCGACGACAACAGCCGGATACGCGCCCGACTGCGCGCCCTGCTGGAGCGGGAGGAGGGCATCGAGGTGGTGGGCGAGGCGACCAATGGCCGTCAGGCCGTCGCGCTGGTGCGGGAACTCCGGCCCAGCCTGGTGACGCTGGATCTGGAAATGCCGGTGATGGGCGGTCTGGAAGCGATCGAAGAGATCATGTGCGCCAAGGCGGTGCCGATTCTGGTGTTGAGCAGCGTCGCCGATGCCCGTGTGGCCCTGGAGGCCATGGAACTCGGCGCGCTGGAGG
>JADGCR010000327.1 GCA_015228895.1 Magnetococcales bacterium | reverse complement strand
GACAAATACCAGGGAGGTGATCTCCAGGGGCACGCGGGAGAGTTCCACGATGATCCGTTCGTCGTCCCCCTCTCCCTCCCCGGTCATGTTGTCTCCCGTGTGCTGAATGGAACCATCCCGGCTGCGCAACTGTTCGAACCAGACAAGGTCCACCAGTTGACCGGCACTGTTGAACATCAGGCAGGAGGCGTCCAGATCGATCTCCCCCCCCACCCCCAGAAATCGCAACCAGCCCCCCTTCTTTTTGGAGAGATCCCATCCCAGACCCAGGATGATTTTGTCCAGGATCGCTCCGGAGTCTTTGGAGAGACTGATTTTCTGACCTTTTTGTAAGGAAACGGACATGATGCGGTACCTCCTTGCGATTGAGGCGACGGATTGATGATGAACAAAGGAGCGCCGGTTCATGGCGGATGGCATCACAGTAGCAGAGAAAGTTGAAGCCAAACTGAACAGGATGCGTTATTTTAGGAAAATCCACGGGATTTTGGGTTATGGTGGCTGGCAATTCGGGCGCTCCGGTGGTTTGTTCCCTTTTTCGTCACGATTGGAATTGGCATGCGCATCTTGATCATCGAAGACGACCAGGTATTGGCCAATCAACTGAAACGCAAACTGGAAGAGGCCCATTTCGCGGTGGACATGGTTCATGATGGCGTGCGCGGCGAGGCCATGGGCAACGAAACCGCCTACCACGCGATCATTCTCGATCTGGGGTTGCCGGAACGTCCCGGACTGGTGGTGCTGAAGAACTGGCGAAAACGACGCAACGTTGTCCCGGTGATCATTCTGACGGCGCGCAACTCCTGGCAGGAACGGGTGCAGGGCATCGACGCGGGCGCGGATGACTACCTGGGCAAGCCCTTCCATGTGGAGGAGTTGCTGGCGCGGGTCAAGTCCATCATCCATCGTTTCAACGCCCGTTCTCAGGGCAGGATGACCGTGGGGGGATTCACCCTGGACGAGGAGAGGCAATGTGTCGAGAAACCGGATGGCGAGGTGATCTCGTTGACCGCCATGGAATTTCGTCTGCTGCGGGTCTTCATGCAGTCCCCGGGGCGCATCCACTCGAAGGAGTCCCTCATGGATGCCATCTATGACTTCGACAAGGTGATCGACCACAATGTCATCGAGGTCTATATCAATCATTTGCGCAAGAAGCTGGGCCGGGATGTCTTTCGCACCCTGCGCTGGCAGGGGTATCTCTTCACACCGGGGGAACAGGAATGATCAGGCGCAATTCGGTCCGGGCAAAATTGACGGTCACTTTGATCGTGAGTCTCTCGGTGATGTTCCTGTTGTTCTGGTGGGTGGTGAGCCACGCCTTGCAGGAACTGACCGCCGGTTATCTGGAGGATCGCATGGAGCTGGAAATCTCCAGCATCCTGGCGGAGCTGGCCCTGGGGGAAGGGGACAGCATCGTGTTGAATGGTGAACATGTGGATGCGTTGTTCCATTTCGCCTTTTCGGGATACTATTACCAGATCACCCTGCAGGGTCTGGACGCGCCGCAGATGTTGCGCTCCAGGTCTTTGGGAACGTTCACTCTGGCCCTGCCAACCCTGCCCACGGGGGACAAGGCCCGCATCTTCATCAAAGGCCCCAAAAACGAGACCCTGTTCACCCTGGTGCGCACCATCCCGCTGCGGGAGAAAAAGCTCACCGTGGCCGTGGCGGAGGATCTGACCCCCATCGAGGAGGACCTGGATGAGTTTTTGTGGCAGTACGGTCTGATTTCGCTGTTTTTTCTCGGCCTGCTGACCCTGATCCACATCGTGGCGGTCAAGCGCGCCATGTTGCCATTCGAACGCATTCATCAGGACGTGATTCGCCTGGAAATGGGACAGATCAAGAAATTGCAGGATGATGTTCCCGAGGAGATGAAGAAGGTGGTGGAGCAGATCAATCTCCTGCTGTTGCGCATGGAGCAGCGTCTGCTGCGTTCGCGTTCGACCCTCTCCAATATGGCCCACGCCATCAAGAGTCCCCTGGCCACCCTCTCCCAGATTGTCCACCACCCGAGCGTCGCCTCGGCCACGGATCTGCGGGAGGATCTGGAGGAACGGCTCTCCACCCTCAACGAGCTGGTGGAACGGGAGTTGCGCCGGGCGCGTCTGGCGGACTATCCCCTTTCGGGCGCGTTTTTTTCTCCGGAACACGCCCTGGGAGCGCTGATACGGACGCTGAAAAATATCAATTTCCAAAAAAAGATCGAGGTGGAGTTGGATTGTTCTCCGGGCATGCTGCTCCCCTTCGATCAGGAGGACATGACGGAACTGTTCGGCAACCTGCTGGACAACGCGTTCAAATGGGCAAAGGGGCGCATCAGTGTGACGCTGGAAGTGATGACGACACACTCCCGCATCCGGGTGGAGGACGATGGACCGGGGGTCCATCCGGAGGAGATCGAATACCTGTGCCAACGGGGTGTGCGCTTCGACGAAACCCGTCCCGGCCACGGGCTCGGTCTGGCCATCGTCAGTGAAATCGTCGCGCACTATTCGGGCATCATCCGTTTCAAACGCTCTTCGACGCTGGGCGGTTTTCAGGTCGAGGTGGAGTTGGAGTTGCCAGGCGCGCCTGTGAACGCGTGATACCCGCCCTGCGCAACGCGCCATCCAATATCAGTGCAGACAGGTCAGAGAGATGAGCTTCAAGAAGCATTTTATCCTGCTGGGTTTGGTCATGGTCCTGGTGGCGCTGACGGTCGGTGGCGTCACCTTGTGGACCTTGTACGCCTCCCATGTGGAAGAGAGTCGCAATCGACTGCGCGAAGTGGTGCAGAGTCAAGCCCGGATCATGGAGGCGGTGGCCGGTTACGACCGGCAGCACACCCATGGGGATACCCGTCTCGCCGTGGAGGCGACCATCTCCCAGATCCGTCAGGCGCATGAACGGTTCAAGGGGTTTGGAGCGACGGGAGAGTTCGTCCTCGCCCGCAGGGAAGGGGAGCGGATCGTCTTCGTCCTGAGTCATCGTCA
>JADGCR010000326.1 GCA_015228895.1 Magnetococcales bacterium | reverse complement strand
AAAAAGCCCCGGTACTCGGCGTAACACATCGACTTGAAAAGACTTTCGTGTTGATCATAATAGTCTTGGGGCGCCTGGACGATGGCGATTTCCGGCTGGAGGAACTGGGGCGTCAGATCCCGCAGCCAGTTGGGTTCGACGAAATAGTCGCTGTCGATGACCGCCACCACTTCCGCGCGGGGGTCGGTCTGTTGCAGGCCGAAGTTCAGGGCGCCGGCCTTGAACCCGGCCAGGGGATCGACGTGAAAGAAACGGAAACGGGGTCCCAGTTTTTCGCAGTGGTCCCGCACCGGCTCCCAAATGGCCGGATCCTTGGTGTTGTTGTCGATCACCAGCACTTCGAAATGGGGATAGTTCATCCGGGACAGGGCGTCCAGGGTGAGGATCATCATGTCCGGGGGTTCGTTGTAGGCCGGAACGTGGATGGAAACCCAGGGCAACCGCTCGTCCGGCACGTTGGAAACGGTGTCCATGGTGCGGCGGCGCGCCTGGACCCAGGCCGCTTCCGCCCATTCGTGGGCCTCGGCGAACAGGACGACGATCACTCCGATCATGCCCAACGCCAGCAGAAACCCGAACACCACGGCTCCCCGGCTCAGATACTGTTGGCTGTAGTTGTAAACCACATACACCGCCAGGGATGCCACGGCATAGGAGAGTATGGCCAGGAAGAAACGTCCCCGTTTGCGCAGGGATTTGCTGTCCAGAAAGAGCAGGGTGAGGGTCAGCAGACCCACGATCAGGGAGGCCCCCGCCAGGACATACCACTGGGGAATGTTGACGATGGGGGCGTGGAAGGGGAACTTGGCCTGCCGGTCCGCGTTGTACACCCCCCAGTAGGAGCCGACACCCCGTTCCAGGGAGTTGCTTTTCCAGGGTTGATCGAAGGCTTCGATCACGTAGTAGACGTACTTTTCCTTGATGGCCCGCGCCAGGAAGCGACGCAGGAAGGTGGCCTGTTCCGCCAGGCCGGTTTTGGCGTTCATGCGGGTGCGCCCTTCGCTGGGCCACCCCACCTCGCCGATGATGATGGGTTTGTTCGGATAGGCTTCGCGGAGTTCGTGCATGCGGAACAGGATGTAATCCACCGCCTTCTCCTGGGCGATCCCTTCCCAGTAGGGCAGCATGTGGACGGTGATGAAGTCGCAATGTTTGAGGAGTTCCGGGTATTTCAACCAGACATGCCAAGGCTCGGCGGTGCTGACCGGGGCGTTGACCGCCGCCCGCACCCGATCCAGATATTTCATCAGCTTTTCGATGGGGATGCGGTCGTGGAGAATGGATTCGTTGCCCACGATCACCCGCACCACGTTCTGGGCGTTGGCGTTGACGGTTTTGATCAGTCGTTCGATTTCAGCGTCGTTGCGGGCCTCGTCGGTGTCGATCCAGCCCCCCACCATGACGTTGATGCCATGTTTGTGGGCCAGTTTCGGCACCTCCGCCAACACCCCTTCCACGGTATAGGTGCGGACCGCGTAGGTTTTGCCCGCCAGCAGGGCGAGATCCTCGTCGATCTGTTCCGCCGTGGGATGAATGTTCTGTTGCGGATCCTGGTCCGCCCGATAGGGGGAGAAGGCGAAGCCCATCACCCGATCCGGCCACAAAGGCTCTTCCAATGGCTGGTTGAACCATGCCCACAAACTGAAGGTAATCAGGGAAACAGCACCAACAACCATCCAATGGCTAGGTTTCATAAAGAGAATATCCGCAATCCGGCAAAAAGGGGGTCAATGACGTTGCCAATTCTCGCTGGCTGTCGGGAGACTCCGGAGCGGGAATCTTTTCTGGCCAGACAGTCCATTTTACAGCATATCACAAACATGTGGAAGTCGCAAAGAAAGTGGCCGGACGAGATGTCGCGGGACCAACGGGGCCCATGGATTTTCTGGATGGGTTTTCATCGGGTGGGTGCGTCTTGTCGTTCAAGTGTCATTGCCAGGATGGATCAGATTGTACTCCTGCAATTTTGCCAGCAAGGTGGGTCGCATGACCGGTTTGGTCAGGTAGTCGGTGCAACCCCCTTTGAAAAAGGCATTGACCACATGGTTTTCCGTATCCAGGGCGCTCACCATGATGATCACCGTCTCCTGGGAGCCGGAATGACCTTGCTGGTTTTCATAAGACCGGATGGCCCGCAGGGCGTCCTGACCGTTCATGACCGGCATCATGATGTCCAGCAGAACCAGGTCGTAAGGGACGCCATCTTCCATGGCGGCCTGAAAAAACTCCAGGGCCTCCGCGCCGTTTTCCGCCAAATCGCACTCCCCGTAGGGCGCCATGATCTGTTGCAGAAGGTATCTGTTGTTGAGTTCGTCGTCAACGATTAAAGTTCTCATAAAATTATATCTTTAATGTTCCTGGCGGGTTGTTGGTCATGGTGATGGCCTTTTTCATGGCGGCGCACCCCTGGAGCATGGTCGCCACCGTGAACCTGCTGCTTTTTTCTGTCTCAGAATGTTAAATTGTCTCGGGAGGTGTTGTCGAGGGGTGTCGTGATCCGTCGTTTCGTCGCTTTGGCGATCTTGTGAGTGTTTGCTGATGCGCGCGGTCCGTTTTGGTCCCGGTTGGGGCGAAGGAAGCGGAACGACAGCAGTCAAGAAGCCGGCGCGTCACGCTCTTCATCCGCGTCCACGGGGGGGAACCGGGTCATCATCCGGTCGATGACCGGCAGGGCCTCATCGTAGCGCAGTCGTCCCATCAGGCTTTCCAGCGCTTCGCTCTCCGGGAGCGAGGCCGACCGCAATCCCGGCAGCAGTTTTTCCAGAAGCCTGCCGGCCCGCAGATCCTTCTGGGAGATCAGCGTCCGCAGCTCCAGAAGCTCCCGGAGCTCCGGGAGGGTGGGCGTCCGGGAGTCGGGCGCGGGTTGTGGCTGTCGGTCGGCCAGGGTGAGAAGCGCCTCGATGGTGTGCAGCGTGGTGGCCAGGGTGTGATGCAGTTCCGGCAGGGTCCGGGCGGCGGACTGATGGTCATGTCCGGTATCAGGCGAT
>JADGCR010000325.1 GCA_015228895.1 Magnetococcales bacterium | reverse complement strand
TACGCGGGCCCTGGATGCGGCGACCAATGCCATTTCCAGCCCGTTGTTGGATGATGTTTCGATTCACGGGGCACGCGGGGTGTTGATCAACATCACCGGCGGTTACAACTTGGCCTTGCAGGAAGTGGACGAAGCGGCGACGGTGGTTCGTGATATGGCGCATGAGGATGCCATCATCGTCTTCGGTGCGGTTCTTGACGAATCGATGGAAGACACCGTTCGGGTGACGGTTGTGGCGACTGGCATCGGCACGGCGGAGAAGGTGGCGTTTCCTGGGGAGGAGAAGCGCGGGGCGACTGCCGGGGCGGTACACGCCGCTGGTGGTCGACCGATGCTGCGGAGGCCGGCGTTGGCGGTTCCTCGCGAGGAGGTCCCCGTATCGGCGCCTCCGCCGCCTCCGCCGGTCGAGGAGCGTCCGCAGCAGATGGCGCCTCGTCGCGGGGTTCGTCGGGTGGCCAACGGTGGGGAGGAACTGAGTGAGCAATCCCTGGATATCCCGACGTTCTTGCGTAGACAGATGGATTGAGTGGGTTGGGTTTGGTCGGGCCGGCCAGGGAAGGCCGGTCGGTGAAATCGGTGATGGCGGTGGTTCTTGAGCTTGTCCTCGAGGGGATGGGTTGATCGGCCCGGCTCCCGTTATGTGGTCTGCTGTTGGCAGAAGGCCCGTGCCGTTGGGAAGGGGATCGGTTCCGGGGTTGTGTTACCGGCCCTCTTGCTTGGTGTTGTGGGGCAGCGGACCGGTTCTACGGGTCATTTTTCCCTTTTATCCTGGCGTTTCTTCGCGTAGATTGCCCCCGCGGCGATCGGGGGGTGTTTTGTGGTGGGTCTTCTTCGGTTTGCCGGGGTATTACGGTTAAATTGGCTCGGGAATTGCGGTACCTTCATCCGTCGGCGCGGAATTCGCCCGGCACCGTCCAAGTAATGACACAGTAACCTAGCCATTGGATGATGGGATCCCGCCGATGTTTTTTCAAAGGACACTGAAGAACACGATTCGTTGCACCGGCATTGGATTGCATGGGGGCAACAAAACCTATCTTTCCCTGCGGCCTGCGCCGGAGGGGACCGGTATCGTCTTTCATCGCCCGGATTGTCGAGGAGCCTTGATCCCGGCGCGGGTGGAGAATGTGGTGGATACCCGGTTGTGTACCACCCTGGCCAATGATGACGGTGTCAAGATCTCAACGGTTGAGCATCTTTTGGCGGCCTTTGCCGGGTTGGGGGTGGACAACGCTTTTGTGGATCTTGAAGGGCCCGAGATTCCGATCATGGATGGGAGCGCGGCGCCGTTCGTTTTTCTGATCCAGTGTGCTGGGATTGTTGAACAGAAGTCGCCGAAGCGGTGGATCCGGATCAAGAAGCGGGTTGCCGTGGAGCAGGAGAATCGTCTGGCGGTTTTCGAACCGTGTGATCTTTTTCGCATCAGTTTTCTGATCGATTTCGATCATCCGCTTCTTTCGGAGCAGGGATTTTCGATGGATGTTTCGGAGACGACCTTCATCAAGGAGGTGAGCCGGGCGCGGACCTTCGGTTTTCTCAAGGAGGTTGAGACGTTGCAGTCCCAGGGGTTGGCCCGCGGGGGCTCGCTGGACAACGCCATTGTGATCGACGATTTCCGCATTCTCAACGAAGGTGGATTGCGGTACGAGAATGAGTTTGTGCGTCACAAGGTGATCGATGCCATTGGAGATCTTTATCTCATGGGGTGCCCTGTTTTGGGTCACTTCACCGGCGAGCGGTCCGGGCATGCGTTGAACAATCTGCTGCTGCGCCGGGTCCTGGCGGACCGGACGGCGTGGGAGTTTGTGGAGGGGAATCCGCTGGGTGAGGCCGTAGCCCAGAAGCGTTCGCCGCGACGGGCGCGTCGGGTGTCGGCGGGGGCATCGACGGCGGTTGCCTTCTCTTGACGGATTGGTCATCTTGACGGACCGGTGGAAAAGTCCATGGATGGGCTTTTCCACCGGGCAGTCGCAAGTTCGACGGGTCTGCGTGGTTTTGCAGGATCTCGGGTGTTGTCCGGGGCCTGTTTCCCGCGTTGATCGATGGGCGACTGGGCCGCTCGCGGGGTTGATTCTTGCGGGTTTGGCGTGAGTGGTTTTTTGTTTGGCTGGGTTGATGGTGTTTGTTTGGCCCGGCCTGACCGGGTGGGGTTTGCCAGCTGGGGGGTACTTGCGCCTGAACGGCGCCTCTGGCTGGGGGAGGGAGGCGGGAGGTGAGGTCCGATCCCTTCATTCGTGGGCTGTTTCTTGCGCTGGCGGTCGCTCTGGCCGCTTGTGCCTTGCCTTCCGAGGTGCCGGTCGGCACGACCATTCGGGAGGCTTCGGTCTTTCTCCAGGGGGGGCGCCTTTATGGAAGTGCCCTGCTGGATCCCAAGTATCTGGCCAAAATCACGGCGATGATCAAGAAGGGCGAGCCGATTCTGGGTGTTTATCGGTTTCGCCTCTATCAGGTTGATCCGTGGCTTCCCGATGTCAAAGTGGTGGATGTCTCCTTGTCGCGACGCCTGGTGCCGCACCTGATCACGCAGAAATTCGAGTTGCGGGAAGGGGAAGGTGGGCAGGTCCAGTATGCGGATGATCTGCCGGAGGCCTTGCAGTTTCTGGGGCATCCGAACTATCTGCCCTTGGTTGGGGGGGATGAGCCTCTGCTGCCCGGGGAGTACCATCTGGATGTGCGATTCAGTCTGGTTCCCGGGGTGACCAATCCGGTAATACGGATGCTGAAACGGTGGTTGGTGGTTTCGGATCCGGCGGAGCACCGGTACCAGGCCGTGTTTTTATTTTGATGATGCAGGACTGTAATCGATTGGTGGGCATGGTGGGGGTATCATCTTGTCATTATCAGGGGGGGGGTGTTTGGGAAGCTCCTGGAGCTGCCACGCCATCTCCCAAACCTGCTGCAACCGCGCCCGGTCGGCCGCCTCCTCCGCGAGCCGCTCCTTCGACCGCCCCACCCCGGAGGCGGCCTGCATCCCCCCCCAGGAGCCCCCGG